>DASUDM010000111.1:0-4718 GCA_036275575.1 Sphingorhabdus sp.
CATTGTTCGCCTTATGGCCTTTCCCGCCGATGATTGTCCATGGCAATTCCCATTTTAGGATTCCAACCTTTCATGGCCGAGCCGGGCTGCCCGGCCACGCGGGCCAGTGAAATATTCGTTTATCCAGGGGTGGTCGGTTGCTAGCAATTCATCGATCTTGCCCACCGCAATCACTTTTTTGTCGGTGATCACCGCTACCCGATCACAGATAGCGTAAAGTGTATCAAGATCGTGAGTTATCAGGAACACCGTCAAGCCGAGCGTTTCTTGCAAATTCTTGGTCAGCTCGTCGAATTTGGACGCGCCAATGGGGTCAAGCCCGGCGGTGGGCTCATCAAGAAACAAAAGCTCCGGGTCCATCGCCAGCGAACGGGCAAGCCCGGCACGTTTTTTCATGCCGCCCGAGAGCTCTGACGGATATTTGTGTGCAGCCTCAGGCGGCAGGCCGCTGAGGTGTATTTTGAAGCGGGCAATTTCATCCAGCAACTCATTGTCGATCTGCGGATAGAATTCGCGCAGGGGCACCTGGATGTTTTCGGCGACGGTCAAGGTCGAGAACAAAGCTCCGCCCTGGAACATCACCCCCCAACGCCGGCGCACCTCGAAAGCTTCATCTTCTTCCTTGCCGCGCATCGATGTTCCAAAGACGCTGACTTCGCCTTCTTCCGGCTCTTGCAACCCGATGATGGCACGCATCAGCACCGATTTTCCGGTACCCGATCCACCGACCACGCCCAATATCTCCCCCTTGCGTACATCAAGGTCGAGATTTTCGTGGATTACCTGCGCTCCAAAAGCAGTCTTTAATCCGCGGACGGAGATTATCGGCTCCTGCTCGGCCATCAATCCCATCCGATTTCTGTGAAAAACACAGCGAAGAATGCATCCAGCACGATAACGAGGAAGATGGCCTGCACGACCGCCGCCGTGGTTTTCAACCCGACCTCTTCGGAATTGCCATGCACCCGCATCCCCTGGAAACAGCCGGCGAGAGCGATAATCGCGCCGAAAACCGGTGCCTTGATCATGCCGACATAAAAATCGGTCAGCGGAGTTACCTCGCGAATGCGCTGGACAAATGTTGCAGGGGGCATGTCCAGCGTAATCCAGCAGAAAAGGCCGCCGCCGATTATCGCCACAAGCGACGCATAAAGGCCAAGCAGCGGCATCATGATCACGGTCGCTATTATCCTTGGCAGCACCAGTGCTTCGACAGGTACCACGCCGATGGTTCGCATAGCGTCAATCTCTTCGGTAATTTTCATGGTACCGATTTGCGCGGCGAAGGCCGATCCGGAACGGCCTGCGACCATGATCGCGGTCATCAACACACCCAATTCGCGCATCGTCAGCCGTCCGATCAGGTTGACAGTCCATACCTCGGCCCCGAATTGCCGCAATTGCACTGCACCTTGCTGGGCGATGACAATGCCTATGAGGAAACTCATCAATCCGATTATGCCAAGGGCGCGCACGCCGACCATGTCGAAATGCTGCACAATCGAGTGAAATCGCAATCGACCAGGATGGACGAGAAGATTCAGCGCACCTTTGACGCATTGGCCGATGAACGCGACAAATTCGACAAAGGTTCGCGCCGTGCTAATCACGGCATGCCCGATTTCATGCAGTATATATGCCGCGGGCGAGGAGGTGGGCTCCACCTGCGCTGCATCGTCCGAGCCTTCGATCGCCTTGATCAGCCGTTGGGCATCAGAGTCTGCTCCGACGATCTGCGCACCGGAATCGCGCGCGGTGCGATACACCAGCCAAGCACCCACGGTGTCGATATGTTCGATCCCGGAAATGTCGATTCGCGAGATTGTGCTCGATATCGACCGCAATCGCTCATCAATGTCGCCTAACTGCGATATCGACATTGAGCCGGAGAGGCGCAGAACATTTCCTCCCTCGGGCAATTGCTCTTCGGTGAAGTCAGCAGGCTGCGCCATGCGCCGATGATAGGCGCATTCCCATATACATAACAAGGGTCAAGGCTTTGCAAATTTGCCAAGCGCTTTATGCTTGAGGCGATGAACGGGGAAAAAAAGATCCGCATTGCGATTTATGACATGGACAAGACGGTAACGCGTCGGGCGACCTATAATGGATTCCTGATGCACATGGCATGGAACAAGTCGCCTTGGCGCTTGCTGTTGCTTCCGGCTTTGCCTTTCGGTCTGCTGCTTTACGCCCTGAAAATATGGAGTCGCAGCCAGCTGAAGCAGTTTTCGCAAAGCCTGTTGATTGGCCGCAAGGTGCCGCGCGTGCAATTTGCCCGGCACCTCGAACGCCATGCCGACCTCGTGCTGGGGAAAAATGTCTACCAAGAGGCCAAGTGGCGGATCGACGCGGAAAGGGCCGAGGGCTACCGCCATGTCATCGCCACTGCTTCATACCGGCTATATGTCGAAGCCATAGCATCACGGCTGGGTTTTGAAGTCGTTATCGCGACCGAACTTGCAACTGACGACAGCGGACATGTTCTTGCGCGGATTGATGGGCACAATTGCTATGACAATGCCAAGCTTGACCGGATAAAGGCATGGATGGCTGAGGAGGGAATTGCACGGGATCGATGCCATATCCGCGCCTATTCAGACCATGTGTCTGATGCACCCTTGCTCTCATTTGCCGACGAAGCCTTTGCCACAAACCCACACCCGCCGCTCGAGCGGCTGGCGCGGGAAAAGGGATGGCAAATCCTCGATTGGCGAGACGGCGACCCCGGTACCTGAGCTTTAGACCTGATCGAGCGCTTGCTTGAAATCGGCAATCAGGTCATCCGGATCTTCGATACCAATCGAAACGCGTACAAGATTGTTGGTGATTCCCAGTGCCTTTTTTCGCTCTTCGGGGACTGAAAGATGCGTCATCGCGGCAGGATGGCTGGCCAGTGTTTCGGTTCCGCCAAGGCTGACGGCGAGTTTCGCGATCTTGAGCGCATCCAGGAAGCGAAAGCTTTCTTTCTCCCCGCCCTTGATAAACAGCGAAAAGGTTGAACCAGCGCCACTGCAATGGCGGTCGTAAATATCCTGCTGTGCAGGATCGTCGATCATGCCGAGATAGCCCAAGCCAACCACTTTGGGATGCGTCTTGAGGTAAGCGCAGACCTTTGCCGCATTTTCCCCCGCGCGCGTCATCCGCAGTTCGAGTGTTTCGAGGCTGCGCAGCAGCATCCAAGCTGTGTTGGGATCACAAATTGTGCCGATGGTGTTGCGCATCGGACGGATGGTATCGATCAGTGCCTGGCTACCGCACACGCCGCCTGCCACCAGGTCCGAATGCCCGCCTGCATATTTGGTGAGACTGTAGACCACCAGTTCCGCGCCCTGCTTGATCGGTTGCTGCCAAAGCGGGCCGAGGAAGGTGTTGTCGATGGCGATAGCGGGCTTTTGGTCTCCAGCGAAGGTGGCATCGCGCGCGGCGCGCACGGCTTCTACATCGACCAATGCATTGGTCGGGTTTGCCGGGCTTTCAAGATAGACCAATGCTACCTTTCCGCCCTTTTTCTTTGCCATTTTTTGCGCGTTTGCGAGGATCTTGTCGATTTCCTTGCGGCTGGCGCCGGCAGGAAAATCAACGAAGGAAACACCGAAGCGCGACAGGATGCGGGCAATCAAGGTTTCCGTCGCCGCATAAAGCGGGCCCGAATGCACGATTACGTCATTCTGGCTGACCAGTGCGAGCAACATGGTGGCGATCGCCGACATTCCGCTGGAGAAAACCAAGGCGTCGTCCGCACCATCCCAAACCGCCAGGCGATCCTCCAGGATTTCCTGGTTGGGGCCATTGAAGCGCGAATAGACTAGGCCGTCCGCGGGCCCTTTGCGCTTGCCTGTAATATGTTCGAAAAAGCGTTTACCCGCAGCGGCATTTTCAAACGCAAAGGTCGAAGTTAGGAATATCGGCGGCTTGAGTGCGCCTTCGGACAATACCGGGTCAAAGCCATGCCCCATCATCAACGTCGAAGGTTTCAATGTGCGCCCACCGATTTTCTTGATGGGCGATTTGCCCTTGCGACGGGGCGTGGTGGCATCGGTCATGCATCAATCTCCTTGAGTGCCGACCATATCAATATTTGTTTCAATTGAAACTAAATTACGTAGCCTCAATGCAAGGTTGCGACAAACCAGACCACGCCGACGATGAGCGGGACGCCAAAAAGATCGATCAAAAAACCCGCCCGCAACATGCGCGGCAGCGCGACATGGCCAGTCGCCCATGCAATCGCGTTCGGCCCTGTGCCTGACGGCATCATGAATCCCCAACTGGCCGCAATCGATGCGCACATGGCGAGCAGCCATGGATCGGCGCCGGTTGCGGCGACCAGCCCGGCGATTACCGGCATGATGCCGCTTGCCGTTGCAACATTGCTCGCAAATTCGGTTATCAGGATCACCAGAGCGGTGACTGCAGCCGCAATAATAAGGGGGTGTACGCCCGCCAGCGGTTTCAGCGCTTCACCCAGCCAGTCGGCCAAGCCAGATTCGCTAATCCCTGCTGCCAGCGCCAATCCCCCGCCAAACATCATGATAACGCCCCATGGGGCACGATCAGCCTCTTTCCAGACGAGTAGCGGTCGGCCGCTGCCATCGGGTACAAGGAACAGCAACAGTGAGCAGGCGATGGCGATGGTCCCATCTGTGACCGAGCCTTTTGGCAGGATTGCCTCCAGCTGAGGTTGTGCCAGCCACAGGGCGATGGCGAGCAGGATG
>DASUDM010000112.1:0-2814 GCA_036275575.1 Sphingorhabdus sp.
CGATGGTCGCCTGTGACCGGGCGGACCTTGTCGCGACGCTGCGCTGGGGCCATGAATGGGATATCGCGGCGGCGCACCTGATTGCCGAAGAGGCGGGTGCCGTGGTCACCGATGCAACCGGTGGAACCATTTATTACAACAAGCCCAAGCCGCTTGATTTTGGCCTGATCTGCTGCGCCCCAGGAATACATGATGCGGCGGTCGACCGGTTGAAAGACCGGGCAGAGGCGATTTTGGGGTAAATATGCTTCCTACTTCGTGCGGGTCCACAATCCTTCGCGAACCATCTCTGCAGGTTGATTGCGCACCGCATCCACCAAAGCACGCGCGACCCAACCGAGTTTCTCACCACGTGATGTGAAGATGCGGTGATCCCAGGCATGCTCGCCTGCTGCACGCACCTTGCGGGCGATGTCGCCGTAAATTCCCGCTGCGGTCAGCACCGCCCAGCGCGCGCGAAAGGGCAGGCGGGCAGCGCCTACCTTGGCCGAAGCTTCATATTGCCCCGCTTCGTCAGCGAGCCATCGGCCTATCAGAGCAAGTTTCTTGCGATTGTGCGGGCGCAAATGTTCGCCGGGTTCGAGGTCCAATTGGGCGAGCCAGTCATCGGGGATATAGCACCGTCCCGCACGACCATCTTCGGCTATGTCGCGGGCGATATTGGCCAGTTGGAAGGCGAGGCCGAGGTCGCAAGCGCGGTCGAGTGTTTCCTCGTCATCGGGTGCTACACCCATCACCACCGCCATCATCACGCCGACCGCGCCGGCAACATGGAAGCAGTAACGGTAGAGGTCATTTTCGTGCCGCGGTTGCCAGCCTTTGGTATCCAGCGCGAACCCCTCGATCACATCGTCTGCCATCCGCTGGGTCAATCCGCATTCGCGGGCAACAACGCCAAGGCAATCGAACGCAGGCTCACCCGTGGTATCACCGTTCAAGGCTTTTGCCGTCAATTCACGGATCGCACTGAGCCGCGCCTGTGGATCCGCAACATTATCCATCGCCCCGCCATGGTCCTGCCCGTCTGCCATATCGTCGCATTTGCGACACCATGCATAAAGCAGCCACACGCGCTCCCGCGTGGTGCGATCGAACAGCTTGCTAGCAGCAGCAAAGGATTTTGAACCGCGAGCGATGCTGTCGCGGGCATAGGCGACGAGAGCCGCCCGATCGCTCACAAATCTTCGGCCTTCATCTGGAAGATGCTCTTGTGCGGTTCGTAGCTGGCCATCTTGCTTACCAGGCCATCCATCGTGTCATCCACGATCATGATGCCGGCGTGCTGGGGACGAATGAAGCCGACCTCGACCATGTGCTGGTTGAACTCGATCAGCCGGTCATAGAAACCGGCAACATTCAAAAGGCCAACCGGTTTTTCATGATAGCCGAGCTGCGCCCAGCTGATCGCCTCCCACAATTCGTCCATTGTGCCCACGCCGCCGGGAATGGTGATGAAGCCGTCCGACAGGTCGGTGAACATTCGCTTGCGCTCGTGCATTCCGGGTACAACGTGCAATTCGGTGCAGCCTTTATGGGCGACTTCGCTTCCGACCAGCGCTTCGGGGATCACACCGATGACTTCGCCACCCGCAGCCAGGCATGCATCGGCAACCGCGCCCATCAGCCCAAGGCGCCCGCCACCATAGACGAGGCCGATGCCGCGCGCGGCAAGTTCACGACCCACCATGCGCGCGCTCTCGATATAAACCGGGTCTGCCGGTGTGGCTGAACCGCAATAAACGGCAAGTCGCTTCAACGTTTCAAATCCTCGATCATCAATTCTGCCGTGGCCTTGGCGCTGCCGACCACTCCCGGAATACCGGCCCCCGGATGCGTTCCTGCGCCGACAAAGTAAAGATTGGAAAGCACATCGTCGCGATTGTGCACGCGAAACCAGGCGCTCTGGGTCAGGATCGGCTCAAGGCTGAAGGCGCTGCCCAGATGCGCGTTGAGGTCGGTACCGAAATCGGCGGGTGTGTAATGGAACTTCGTAACGATACGCTCGTGGATGTCGGGTATCAGTCGGCGACCGACTTCATCGAGTATGCGCTTTTCGAGGACCGGACCCATTTCTTCCCAATCGATCGGCAGCTTGCCTTGATGGGCCACCGGCGCGAGCGCGTAAAAGGTCGAGCAACCTTCGGGCGCCATTGTCGGATCGCTGACTGTGGGGTGGTGCAGGTAGAGCGAGAAATCCTGCGGCAGCACGCCATGGGCATAAATATCGTCGAGTAGCCCTTTATAGCGCGGTCCGAACAGGATCATATGGTGCGGAATGCCGGGCCAGGTGCCTTTGACACCGAAATGGACGACAAACAGGCTGGGCGAAAATTTCTTGCGCGACAAGCTGGCAGCGGCCTTTTTGCCGCGCGGATGATGGCCGAGCAAATCCCGGTAGCTGTGCATGATATCGCCATTGGTGGCGACGGCGTCACAATCAATCCGGTGCCCCGACTGGGTAACAACCCCGGTGGTCCGTTCGCCTTGCGTTTCGATGCGCTCGACGGGATCACCGAGCCGCAGCGTACCGCCAATGCGTTCAAACTGGCGCACCATGGCGGCGACAAGTCGGTTGGTCCCGCCCTTGGCAAACCAGACCCCGCCATCCTTTTCAAGCTTATGGATCAGCGCATAGATTGCGCTGGTCTTCATCGGGTTGCCACCGACCAGCACGGTGTGGAATGACAACGCCTCGCGCAGCTTTTCATTCTGCACGAAGGATGAAACCATCGAATAGACGCTGCGCCACGCCTGATATTTGGCCAGTGCCGGCGCTGCCTTTATCATCGATGCGAAATCAAGGAACGCCTTGGT
>DASUDM010000113.1:0-3931 GCA_036275575.1 Sphingorhabdus sp.
AT
This sequence comes from Sphingorhabdus sp., assembly GCA_036275575.1. Lineage (GTDB taxonomy): Bacteria > Pseudomonadota > Alphaproteobacteria > Sphingomonadales > Sphingomonadaceae > Sphingorhabdus_B. The sequence continues at coordinate 3 of DASUDM010000113.1, forward strand.
TGGGCGTCTTCCAAAAATCAAGGCCACTTATGGTGGCGTCGGTTATGCTTTGCATTTTCGGCGGTGCTACTGCCGCAAAGGCTGCGCATTGGGTGATGATTGCGCGAGAAGGGGAGCAACCTCAACGCAGCGTGCATTATCTCGCACTCGATGAAGTAAAATCGACGCTCGATCTTGAGACATTCGATGAATCCAAAGCCTTGGCGATGAAAGCGCCCGACATGGCTAGATATATGGAGGATAGCCAGGTTCATACCGCCTTCGTCGTGCAGGTAATGGAGGGAAAGGCGGACCCGGATACCATCCAATATACAGTCGATATCAGGTGCAACCCGAAACAATTCCGCGTCACCAATGCCTATGCTCTTTATCGAAACAATGAGTCCGAAAAAATGAACTCGCCAGAATGGGCTCCGATACCCGATAACTGGGTCAATCGAGTTTATCTGGTGGCTTGCAAGATGCAGGACAAAGTCGCGCCCGCGGTTCAGAAATTCTACGATGCCTCCAAAAAGATCCAGGAAAATCCGAACGCCACGATGAAAGACAAAGCGGCCGCCATGCAGCCGCTAGCGGAGCTAGGGATGATTTACGCGACGGAAATTCCGTTGATCAGCTATATTCAGCTTTCGGATTATTCATGGTCACATCTGTGGCTGGACGGCAAACGCCCGCCTTACACGGCGACGAAAAGCCGCGAAGAAATCGAGAAAGACCGGGCGGAACTGGAAGCGCGCATGGCATCGCTTTCGAGCAAGGCCGGGCAGGTTGAGCAAAAGATAGCCGGAATGGATGCCGAACGCCTTTTCATGGAAAAAGTGGCGGCGAACTTCCGCAAAAAGAATGATGCGCAACGGGAGAGATTCTATAGCATGCAAGGCTGGAGCGAGAAGGAAATCGTGGATTTCTGGGGAGCGCCCAACGCCATCAATGAACTGGCTGGGACCAAATCTTTGCGCTACATTTCCCGCGTCGATACCCGGCAAGTCGTAGTTGACAATATCCCGGTATATGACAGCAGAGGCGGTGTCGTCGGAATGAACCAGTCGGAGAGGGTCGACGGGGAGCTTAGCGAATGCGACCTGACCTTGTTTCTCGAACAAGGCGGATCGAAGCCTGGGCACCGGTTGGTCGACTACAAACTTAACGGTACCAATTGCCGCGTGGATACGTTGGGCCGACTGGTTCGCTGATCGGTGTCATACCCTGTACTGAAATGGATGGTCCACGGAGCGATTGCTGCCTGGATATTGGGCTGGGCAAACCCAGCCGGAGCGGCATTCCCCTGCACGTGGGCGCCGGGCGAAGTACAGGTCGGGGATGACAAAGGAATGCCACTTTGCGAGCAGCGGGGCGATCCAAATACACCCCGGCCCCCGCAAATGTCCTTAGTTAACAACCATTTTGCAATTGCGGCGCCAATCAAACTGCGAACAAAAATCAGCTCTCCTAATGAGCCGGCATATCAGGTTGCACGGTCAAGCAACCCAGACTTGCAGCTTTGGCTGCCAATTCGGCACGTGTATTTGCATTTAGAGACCGCAAAAGGACCGAAATCTGGTTGCGCACCGTGAAGGGAGACAGTCCAAGCCTGCGGGCAATGAGCTTGTTGGATTCACCGATACGGATCAATTCCAAAATCTCAATTTGTCGCTGGGTCAGCCCAAGAATATTGGATGAATTCGGAGCGTGATCGGTCATCAAAACAGTATCGGGCCTTGCCACTACAAACTGCCCCGAGCGCACAGCCATGACTGCCTCAATCATTTTAGGGGCAGGTATCGACTTAACCGCAAACGCATCGGCACCTTCATCCATGATCCGGCTTATCGTCCTTTCATCATCAAGCATGGATACGATCATGATCGATGAACTGGGGAAGCGCTGGCGCAGATTGGAAAGCGTTTCTCGAGGCTCCATGCCGGGGAACAGCAGGTCGAGAAGAAATATATCCGGATCGCCATGTTTATCGGCCAATTCCAATACTTCATCCATCGAACCGGCTTCGTACAAAATGGCTTCTGGCAATGCTTTGGAAATAAGTCGGCCCATTCCATCGCGAAAGACGGGGTGATCGTCGGCAATGATGATTTTCTCGGCCATAATCATTTTCTTAAGAGCATGAATTGTTCCGGCAACGCAAGCGCGCTATTTGGTTTCGGTGTCGAAGTAACGGTATTTTGATTCCATTTGGCGCATTGGCATTTAGCAAACAGTAACCCTCGAAAGCTCGCTTGGGGGCGACTTCCGCAAAAGTGCGTTCAACTTTCCGGAACCGTGCCGCAAAAGGGGAGCATCTCAAATCGCCGGTGAAGTGTACCGGCTTTCCAGTCGCACAAACTCGCTGTTCTAGCTGCGTCGGCACGTCGACACACATGGATATGTGCAGAACTGCGTTTAGTCAGTAGCAGCAAGAGGGCATGAACTGGTGTCGAGAAACCTACAGCCCATCGCCCGGCGCGACTGACGGCTGGAAGTTTTCGGTGTTCATGGCTTTTTCGAGCAACGAGAATCTGCATCCTTCACAAACTGCAGCCGCTCAAGAAAACGGAATCCGGTGGCCGTATGTTGCGATGCTGGAAATCTGAATGTTATGCCATAGTCATAGCTTTCGATGAGCTTGACCGCCCAACTGCCTGGTTCCCGTTCACCCACCGCGGCATATGGTGGGCCGCTGCCCCTGCTTGGATAGTAGGTGATTTCGGATTTTCGAAGCAGGCTCATCGGATGCTCATCGAAATTGGCAGGATCGCCCGGGTGGAGCGTTTCATTCGCGTAAAATCGCCGCTCCACGGTAATGCGCGAACCGTCCGTGCTGATATGGAAATTACCTGCTTCGCCGAGCGGCCGCCAAGGCCTGAGCAACGTTTCGCCTTCTTTCAGTGCAAACCCTATTCCGGAAAAGCAATGATATAAAGGGCCAGCATCCGGAGTGGGTGGATAGACGGCGGCAAGAAAATTGGAGAGGTCGTATGCGCGTTTTGCATCTTCGTCCCCAAGATCGCGATTGAAGAGGGCGCTGAGCTGTAAGCAACCATGGCTTTTCGAAGAGGCAGGCCTGATCCGCGACAAAATGCGATAGTCTTTGGCCGTTCCATCGAAAGATGTGGCCCCTATGATCAAGGTATCGTTTCGCTCGCCAGCCGGAGCAGTGACGTAACGCACATCTGTATCGCGCAAGCCGTGAGGCGCATATCGTATCGTCTCCCCGGCATCTGGTGTTGCACCATTTAGCCGCCGCGTTGATAGCTGTGGCTCACCAGCTTTGTTCCAGGCCGAGGCTGAGGAATTCAATACTGTATCCAACGGGCTCGCCGGCAGATAGTCGGGTGCGTTTCCGGATTTGATAGCCAGCAGTTCGCGGTCGTTGATGATGCGTGTGATGTCGCCCACAACGTGCAGTGCCTCGTCTTTGCCAACATCGATGACAAAGCGATCGGTGCACAGCTGCAACGGGCCGTAGGCCGCATAGCTTGGCGGCTCTGCCCGTGGAAGCGTTGCCCAGGCCGCTTCTGGCACGAACAATAAGCCTGTTGCTGCAACAACAGGTAATAGTATCGAGCCGATCCCGGCATTGATGATATTCATCCGAAATCCATTCGCTCGAAACCCTGCCCTTGAAGAACTTAAGATCGTCTGGCCGAGCACCGGCCATTTCGGCAATTTTATCGGGTGCTGACAGGCAAACCGGTTTTGCGGAACGATAGCACGAATGCGGCAATGGCGAGGGCGACCCAACCGAGGGTCATTCCCTTGAGCACCCAATCATGATTGAGCAAAACGCCGGAAGCCGACCAGAGGCCGCCAAATATGGCCGCACTGCCAGCCAGCCTCCGCCAACCGGTCATATTCAAATGCATGATACCCGCCAGTGCGGTCACCAGGCCAAGCAAGGCGAATTTTATCCGTGGCGCAAAGTAGAGCATGTC
>DASUDM010000114.1:0-3665 GCA_036275575.1 Sphingorhabdus sp.
AATGGTGCGCATGGGGCCGGCGCTGCTCGAAGCAGGGCTGCCCAATGTGAAGATGCTTCTACAGGTGCATGATGAACTGGTGTTCGAACTGCCCGAAGCGGATGTCGCCGAAGCAAGCAGGGTAATAGAATCGGTGATGGCTAGTGCCGCCGAGCCGCTGGTCAAATTGTCGGTACCGTTGGGTGTCGAAATCGGTACGGGGCCAAGTTGGGGTGCGGCGCACTGACGGGGCGATACCGCGATTATCCCGTCTCGCAGGCAAGGGTGCGAACCACCACCTTTGATGGCATGAAATCTGTCACAAAATCTTTCGCCCTCACGCTCGCCGCACTGACATTGGCGGGCTGTTCCACTTTCGAAGCCGGTCCAGTGGGCAACACTGCGGTGCCCCAGCCAGCCAAAGTGGTTGAGGTGGAGCGCTATCTGGGGCGCTGGTATGAACTGGCGCGCTACGAAGCCGGTTTCCAGAAGGATTGCGAAGCGGTGACGGCCGATTACAGCCTGACTGCGCCCGATAGGATCAAGGTTATCAACTCTTGCCGAAAGGGTTCGATTAACGGCAAGGTTGAACAAGCGACCGGCAAGGCAAAGATTGTTGCTGGCAGCGGTGATGCAAAGCTGAAGGTTTCGTTCTTCGGCCCGTTTTATGGCGACTATTGGGTGCTCGACCGCGCCGAGGATTATAGCTGGTCGATCGTTGGTGAACCCAGCGGGCGTTATTTATGGCTGCTGCACCGCCAACCCAATCCCGGCACCGCGACGTTTGATGCAATGAAGCGCCGCGCCGCCGAGCTCGGTTATGATATCCGGTTACTACGCGTGACGCAGCAACCGGGCTAAATCTTATTTGCGGACAATGACGGTTCCCGCTGTCTTGCCATCCTTTTCGGCCAGTTCGATGGTGAATGCTTCGCCATCCTTGGTTGTACCGGCCAACTTTCCTTCGGTTTCAGACAGCTTGATCGATTGTTTGCCAAACTGATCCTTGAACCAGTCACCCACCTTTGCGGGATCTGCCGGTGAGGTAAAGCCGATGCGGACATCGGCCTGCTCTTCCTTCCCGCTTTGCTTGTTCGCGGTGATATTGACAGTATCGACGGTCGAACCGGGATATAATTTCACGCCGTCGATATCAAAGTTGCTATCATCGAGCAGCTTTTTGGGCAGCCTGATATTGGCATCGAAACCAGGCAGTTTCAGGCCAACATTGCCTGACTTGCCGTCTGCCGAAATCTCCACCTTCTTGCCGCTTTCCGAAGTGGCATCGATGCTGATCGTCGTGCCTTCTTCGGGCTCATTCTTGCTGCCGCAAGCAGCCAATCCTAGCGCCAAGGGCAAGGCAAAGAGCAAATGTTTCATTTCTATGTCCTCCAAAACTGTATTGCGCATATAATACAGCTAGGCGGAGTCGTCAACAACGGTTCGTCGCACATATGCCGTTAACAGAATTGACGCCTTCAATTTGAAGGCGCAGTTTCATCCTCGGTGGCACAATAGCGCGGGTTGCAATCGCGCAGCCAAAGGGGGTCAGTCGATGCCGCATACAACCGGTATTTATCCCAGCGACCGCAAATGGGAGCTGGAGGGCAAGGGATCGCCGCATCCCGGTGTGCTGATCGGCGGGCCTGAAGCCAGGGCCAAGCAAATCGAATATAGCATCCTCGCCATTTTGCAGGTTGGCGGTGCGATGGCTGCGATCTGGTGGCTTTTCACGCATCCGACTGGTTGGGTCGAATGGTCGGCCTTCATTTCCGGCTATCTGATTATCAACTATGGGTTGTCATGCGGCTTCCACCGTTATTTCACCCACCGCTCTTTCGAAACGTCGCTGTGGATGCGTTACCTGATTGGCATTTGCGGGCAGATGGCGTGCCAGGGATCGGTCAAGAAATGGGCAGCAGACCATCGGCGGCATCATGCCTTTTCGGATGAATTGGGCGATATCCATAGCCCGCACATAGACGGTCATGGTCGCAAAATGGGGCCGGTAAAGGGCTTGCTGATTGGCCATCTCGGCTGGTTATGGGATAACGCCCACACCGATATGCGGCTTTATGGCAAGGGGCTGGTCGGCGATCCTGTTGTCGAATTCTGCCATCGTACGCGCTGGCTCTGGGCCGCTTTTTCACTCGTCATTCTTCCCGCCGCTTGGGCATTGGCCTTTGGCGGGCCGGAACATGTTGCGGGAACGATCCTTGTCGGCGGATTCCTGCGGACGTTCATCTTCCTCAATGGGGTGATGGGCACCAACAGCCTGGCGCATTATTTCGGCTATCGCCGCTATCATGATGTTGGCAAGGCCACCAACAACTGGTTCATTGCCATATTGACGCTCGGCGATGGCTGGCACAACAATCACCACGCACAGCCGCGCGCCGCTAGCAATCATATCAGCTGGTGGGAACTCGATTTCAACGGCTGGACGATCGACATGCTGGGCCGGCTCGGATTGGTGTGGAATATCCAGCGGCGCGACAAGAACCGCCCGGTCGGGCTGCCCGAGGCACATCAACTTGGCGGAGAACCGCTCATGCCCTTTGGCGAAACCGGCAAAAGGGACGAGTTGGTAACCTAACCCCGTTTGCGTTCCTGTTTGTAGGTGCCCAGCAGGCGCACCTTGTTGCAATGGAAACGCAATTCTTCGAGTGCACGGTCGACGGCAGCGTCGCCTGGCGCGCCCTCAATATCGGCAAAAAACTCGGTTGCGGCAAAGCTGGCACCATTCTGGTAGCTTTCCAGCTTTGTCATGTTGATGCCATTGGTCGCAAAGCCGCCCATCGCCTTATAAAGCGCGGCAGGGATGTTCTTCACCTCAAATATGAAGGTGGTCATCAACGTACCATCTTCGGGCGAATAGGTGGCTGGCTCACGCGATAACACCACGAAACGGGTGGTGTTGCGATCGTCATCCTCAATGCCTTCCTGGATCATTTCCAGGCCGTAGATGCTGGCGGCGATAGGCGGGGCGACGGCGGCCGCGCCTTCATCGTCGCTGTCCGCCACAAAGGCCGCTGCAGCTGCGGTATCGGCATAGGCGATTGGCGTGATGCCTTTTGCACGCAGATAATGACGGCACTGGCCCAGTGCTTGCGGATGGCTCATCGCCGTCGTCAGCTTCGCATCGGCATGCTTTGCCATAAGGCAATGGCGAATGCGCATGAAATGCTCGCCAATGATCGAAAGCCCGCTTTCGGGAAGCAGGAAATGGATGTCCGCCACGCGGCCGTGCAGCGAATTTTCAATTGGGATCACCGCGCGGGCAGCGCGACCTTCCTTCACGGCATCAATGGCATCTTCGAACGAAAAGCACGGCAGCGGCAGGCAATCCGGATCGACTTCAAGCGCCGCCAGGTGCGAATTGGCCCCGGGCGCGCCCTGAAAGGATACCGCACGCGCTGGTTCAGCGGCTGCAGCTTTGCTCATTTCCTCGACGCGGGCGAGGGCGCTCTTTGGGAAGCTCTCCATATCGGGGCTGGCCGATAGGGCAGTCAAAAGGCGCGGGCAAGCAGGATTTGGGCTATTGCACCGCATTGCATAGCAAACTAGAGGGGCGAGGGGAATCAACCGGCACCGCGCATCCGTGCGGGCCACAGCGAATATTCAGGGCGTTTCATCATGGCAGATCGCAACAACACCATCGCAGGCTGGGCCTTGGCAGCGGGCAT
>DASUDM010000115.1:0-2811 GCA_036275575.1 Sphingorhabdus sp.
GCGTCGGGCCAAGGCATTGGCGGCCTATGAACCCGCCGGCGAAGCGGTTGATTGCGTCACGCTATCGCAGGTGCGTTCCTCCAGAGTGATTGACGATCGGACGATCGATTTCACGCTGGCAGGCGGCAAGGTGTATCGCAACACCCTGCCCTATAGTTGCCCCAGCCTTGCCAGCGAAGAGCGCTTTTCGCACCGCACCAGCCTGAACCAGCTGTGCAGCGTCGATACCATTCGCGTTCTCCAATCCTTTGGCGGCGGATTGCAGGAAGGTGCCGGTTGCGGCCTCGGCAAGTTCCAGCCGATGAAGAAGGTTTCGCAACGCTGATTGCCGGCGACGCATTGCTTTGATCTCGCGCAATGCAGGTTCGATGCACAGTATGCATCCTGTCTTTGTTCACACAAGCAACAAGGACAAGAAATGACCCACGTTTCGCACGAACTGCACGATGAATTTCCCGCCGACGCCGAAATCCTGCACAAGCTGAAGGTTGGCAACAACCATTTCGCCAAACTGGCCGAGCATTATCATGATCTCAACCGCGAGATTCATCGCATCGAAGCCGGGATCGAGGCCGCATCGGATGTGCGGGCAGAAGAGCTGAAGAAGGAGCGGCTGTCGCTTCTCGACGAGGTTTCGGCTATGATCGCTGCTGCAAAGGCAGGAGCAGCAACATGACCGACCTATCGAGCGTAAAAGCAGGCCTTGAGACACGGCTAGCCGAGCTGACGGCGCGCGCCAGCCGGATCGAGGCGGATCTTTCCGAACCGCTAAGCGCGGATTTCGCCGAGCAGGCGACCGAGCGCGAAGACGATGATGCACTCGAAGGGCAGGATGCGCTTTTGGGGCGCGAAATTGTCGCCATCAAGGCCGCGCTCACCCGGATTGACGAGGGCAGCTATGGCGAATGCACGCGCTGCGGCGAGCCCGTGGGTGAAAAGCGGCTGGAGGCCTATCCCGAAGCTGCCTTGTGCATTTCCTGCGCCCGTGAGCTGGAGCAGCGCTGAATACTATGAATGATTGGCGATGGCCCTGTTTTCGGTGAAGATTTCCCAGGCGGAAATGAACATCGCGGCGATAACGGGGCCAACAATCAGCCCATTTATTCCCAACACGCTCAGCCCGCCCAGCGTTGAAATCAGCACGACATAGTCCGGCATTTGCGTATCCTGCCCGACAAGGATCGGGCGCAGCACATTATCGACCATACTGATGACGAAAAAGCCGAGCAGCAATAAGGTGAAGCCTTCCCAGACGCTGCCTGTCGCCAGCAGGTAGAGCGACACAGGCACCCAGACGATTCCGGTGCCAACCGCAGGTATCAGCGAAAACAAACCCATCACCACGCCCCACAGCACCGCTGCACGGATATCGAGGAAGGCGAAGATCAATCCGCCCAATATGCCCTGCACGATCGCGACGACGATGCTGCCTTTCACCGTCGCGCGGATCACGGTGGTGAACTTGTCAAACAAGGCGCGGCGTTGGTCTGCGCGCAAGGGAATGGCTTCACCGATTCGGCGGGTGATGTGGCGGCCATCGCGCAGCAGGAAGAAGGTCAAATAGAGCATCACGCCCAGCGCCATCGCGAAGTTGAAAGCGCGCTGCCCCACAGAAACCGCTTGCCCGGCGATGATCTGCACACCGGTGGTAACGAACGAGCTCAATTTCGATTGAATCTCTTCGATATCGGTTTCGATATAGCGCCCGCCAATTTCCTGCCACCTTTTGGGAACCAGAGACTGCAATTCGTGGCCCAAAGCGGCGAAATCTATTTCCCTTGTCTGCAGCGAGTCATAGGTTCGGATGGCTTCATCGACCATCAATGAACCGACAACAAATGCGGGAATGATGACCAATGCGATCACCAGCAACAAGGTAAGTGTCGCGACCGTGTTTTTTCGCGCCGGCATTTTGAGAAGCAGCCGGTCATGGACCGGGGCAAAGGCAATTGTGACGACCAGCGCCCATAAAATGGCCCCGAAAAAGGGCCAGCTTATCCATGCCATTGCCAGCGAAACGAAGAGCACGAACCCGACAAGGACGCGATCTTCGAATTGCGTACTGTGCGCCGCGCTATCGGATGCCGGTTGGGGTTTGTCGCTCATGTCGCTGATGGATAACGCGCTTTTCGCACGCTGTCATGCGCGGAGTGCAGCCCATGCACGGCTTCGATCAATTCGCTGCAGCATGCCCCGCAATCAACGCCACCATGCGATCGACCTGCGAGGGCGGCAAGTCGTGCGCCATTTCTTCGATAATCTCCAGCCGCGCACCAGGCACATGGCGGGCGATGTCGACGCTGCCATCTTTGGGTACCAGCGGATCGGCACCGCCGTGGATTACCAAGGTAGGCGTGGTGATCGTTTTCAAACGCTCAACCCGGCTGCCATCGGCGATGATTGCCAGCAACTGCCGCCTAGTCCCAATGGGATAATAGCCGCGATCAAAGGCCTGTCCGGCCATTTCGGCATGGGCATTTTCCGGGCGGGCGGGATCGGGGTATGAGAAGGACTTCACCAGTTCCGCACCAAAGGCCACGGCTTCCTCCCGATTGGCGCCCGATGGCCGTGCCGCCATCATTTGCCGGCGAATATCCGCACGCGGCCCGGGCAGTCCGGGTGCACCGCTGGAGGACATGATCGATGTCATGCTCAACAGCCTTTCGCGGTGGTTTGCAGCCATCAGCTGCACGATCATCCCGCCCATCGACGCGCCGACAACATGCGCCCGCTCGATCCCCAGCGCATCGAGCAGCCCGATCCCGTCCTTCGCCATATCGGAAAGCGTATAGCCCACGCCCAGCGGCAGGC
>DASUDM010000116.1:0-3328 GCA_036275575.1 Sphingorhabdus sp.
TTCGGAAAGCGTCTGGCTGACGGTCGGAAAATACAGATACACTTTTGCGCCTTTGCCCGGGGCAGAATCGAGGCAAGCGTCGCCACCCATTTCCCTGGCAAACTCCAGCGCAGAGGCTAACCCGAAGCCCGATCCATTCGACTTGGTAGAGAAAAGCGGTTCGAATGCGCGCGAGAGCACTGCTTCGGTCATTCCCTTCCCATTGTCAGCAACTTCGATAGCAAAATATTCGCGCATCGGCGTGGACGGGTCTCTTTTGCCGCCGTCCAGCGCCGCCATACGTACACCTGTGCTGATCGTGATCTCGCCACCGTTCGGCATGGCATCGCGCGAGTTTATCAGCAAGTTGGTGAGGCAGTTGAGCAACCGCACATGGCTCACGACGGACTGTGCTTCGCCGCCATCAAGATTTACAGTCAATGTTACATTCGATCCCACCACGGTGCGCAGGAAGGCAATATTGTCTTCAATCAGTTTGTTGATTGCCAACGGCATCAGCGTATCGGTGCGCTGGTGCGACAATTTCATCAGCGATCCCGTTATGCTTGAACCGCGTGCGGCTGTTTCCCGGATGATCGAAACCAGTCGCTCCAGACGTTCATTATCGCCGAACTCACGCGTAAGCCGGTCGCAGTTCAGCTTGATGATCGACAGGAAATTATTGAAGTCATGCGCCATATATCCGGCAATGCGACTTACGCGGCCGAGCAGCTCGACGCTGCGTTGCCGTTCGAATGCAAGTTCCAGCGCCGTATCCTGTGATTCCTCGATAAGGGCACGCTGCAAGTTGATAAGCATCAGCCCTTGCACACGAGGGTCCCCGGGAGGGAATTCGCTGATCTGGAAACGGTTTTCCTTGAACGCCTTTTCAGTGGGTACGTGGTGAAGAGCCAGGAAATACCCATCTTCTTGCGGCACACTCGTGCCGGCCAGTTTATAGCTGCTGCACTTCGAAGTCAGGTGAACAAGCTTCAATTCCCCCTGTTGCGATTGGAAATATCCGTGGTCATTTCCTCCCGGAAGATCGAAATAGTGGAAGAGCTCCATTCCCAGTTCGATATCCGGGAAGTGGGTGCGAATGGACGAACTGATCGATGATAAACGAACATCATGGTCTAGGAAGATATTGGCCGGGAAAAGGTCGTCCAAAAGGCTGCGTTCGATGACTACCGACATGATTTAGTTTCCGTTGTGGTAGTGGATTTCAAACGTCACCACCTGTTCTTTGGCCTTCAATATCTCTACCTTTCCCTGAACTTCAAATCGTTCCATCAATCCGTAGAGCAAGCCGATCACAAACTTTTCAAGGCCAGTCCGCACCGACCGATATTCGACTTCGAGCCGGCCGGGTGATTGATTGGCGAGGAAGAAGGAAGGAACCTGTGCTTTGGGCATGGCGGTCGCAACCGCAAGATGCATGCGATCAAGGTTGGCGATGAAACTGGGCAAATCCTGTCCGGTAAAATCCATGAACGAACCGAACGAACCGCGTTCCGCAAATCTCACCCAATAGCGCCCAAATTCCTGCAGGCAGTCTTCCACAGGTAAATTGAGCCGGGCAGCTGCTTCAGCGATGATCTCGATCGTCATCGAGTCTTCATATACCATTCCGGTCACAAGCTCGGTCGGGCCGATGCCTAATTTTTTCTCGGCTGCGGCCCATGCTTCTTCGCCCAATTGGTCGATGACCATTTGGCGAACGCCCCTGTGGATCATTCCGTACACACTTCCCCCAACGTGCTGGATCCTTGAGCTGCTAGCGGGTAACTGGCGGTTGCAATTCCTGCAACAGCTGATTCAGTCGCGCCACTTGCTCTTCAATCCGGTTTAGCTTGGTTTCCAGATATTCGGCGTCGCTTTCCGCCAACGCCCCCATGATCCGATGCCGAATGTTTCCGCAACTCAATATGATGATGTTGAGCGGTTGCACCAATTGGTGGAGCTGCGCGCTCCGGTTAACGACCTTGTTCATTGCGCCCCGATGTTTCTTCACCAATCCGCCACGTTTGACGGATTGTTGGCCTGTTAAAGTATGTAAATTCGTGTAGCAACTTAGGGCGCGGGTGTGCAATTGCCATTGCTGTCATTGTTGGGGAACAATGTTGGCACAGGGGGGCTAATGAAGAACGAAACGAACAAGGTATTGTTGGTCGAAGATGATCAGGAATGCCTTGATGAATGCTCGGAAACGCTAAGCAATTTGGGCTATACGGTCTGCTGCGCTGCGGACGCACTCTCCGCACTGAAGCTGCTCTCCGATGATCGGGACATCGGCATCGTGATTACCGACATCCAGATGCCCGGAATGGACGGGCTAACCTTTCTGGAAGAGTTGTCGCAACGCTTCATGAGAAAGCGGCCTATGGTTGCACTGGTCATCACCGCGGCACCCAGTCTCGAGGCTGCTACTCAGGCGATGCGGGCGCATGCTGCAGATTTCCTGCCAAAGCCGGTTTCGGCGGACATTCTGGCAGCCGCGATGCGGCGTGCGTCTGCCGAGCTCGCCAGCCTCTCAGACAAGTTTCAACTGGCCAAAGCCCTCGATAACTATGTTCAGGAACAAGATGATGGCGTATCAGCGGTGGTGCCATCGCCGTCGGTGAAAGAGTTGCAGGCATTTGTCCAAAGCCTGTTGAAGCACCAGCAGAACAGGGCGAGATTTTTTGATCCGGAACTTTATTCCGGCCCCTCTTGGGACATATTGCTTGACCTTGCAGAAGCGCATTTTCGAGGTGCTCCAGTCGCGGTTTCAAGCGTGTGTGCGTCGACACAGGTTCCGCTCAGTACGGCATTGCGCCATGTGAACAATTTGGTGCAAGCGGGCTTGGTCAGGCGTTGGACAGATTTAAATGACAAACGGCGCAAGATGCTTGAGCTCAATCCTGAAACGAGCGAGTTGATGCGGAAATATCTGGAATCCGGTTGGAAAATCCATTCAAGCCGCCAGTAGTCGCCAGAAACAACCAAATTGGCGGTATTTGCATTCGATTGCGTTGCGATTCTTGTCTGCCCAACCCGGATAGAGCAGCTATCCGGGACATCTCGAGGGGTAATGAATCATAGAGCCTCGGGTCGCATCAGGGCCAAAATTGGTCCTTAAAGGCTCCAGGGCCCCGGGATCGCCTTATCGTAAGGCGCCGGGGCTTCTTTTTGGATTTGCCATGGGAGGCAAGGCTTGTGGGGAATGAACTGACCGCATCCGGGGGGTGCAGGTGAACCAAATTGCAATCAGTCCAAATTTGCATTCCTTGATTCAGCTATGTTTCGCAGCCTCAATCCGCTTAGCCATTCTGGCGATCTGCGAAGCCATTTTCTATGCCTGCAATCG
>DASUDM010000117.1:0-7719 GCA_036275575.1 Sphingorhabdus sp.
GCCAGCATCGATCAGTGCGCGCGTCGCTTCGGCGGTGGCAACATTGCCTGCAATCACCTGAACCTTGCTCGACATTTTCTTGATTTCGGAAACGGCGACGGAAACCATCTTGCTGTGCCCATGGGCCGTATCGACGATGATTACGTCGCATTCCGCATCGATAAGCGCACGGGTGCGCTCCAAGCCCTTGTCACCTACCGTCGTAGCCGCAGCCACGCGCAAGCGGCCCGTCGCATCTTTCGTAGCGTCGGGATAGGTAACGGCCTTTTCGATATCCTTGACTGTGATCAGGCCAACGCAGTGAAAATCATTGTCGACGACCAGCAGCTTTTCGATGCGGCGCTGGTGCAAGAGGCGGCGCGCCTCTTCTTGCGCAACACCTGCTTGCACTGTCGCAAGATTGTCGCGCGTCATCAGTTCGGACACCGGCTGCATCGGGTTTTCGGCAAAGCGGACGTCGCGGTTGGTAAGGATGCCGACCAGCTTTCCGCTCGCTTCAACCACAGGGATACCCGAAATCCGGTTTTCGAGCATCAGCGCCTGTGCTTCGGCAAGCGTCGCATTTGGCGCGATTGTGATCGGGTTAACGACCATTCCCGATTCATACCGCTTCACTTGCCGGACAGCTGCTGCCTGCTCCTCGATTGACAGGTTACGATGCAGCACGCCGATCCCGCCCAATTGCGCCATCACGATCGCCATGCGCGCTTCGGTAACGGTATCCATCGCCGAGGACATAATCGGAATGTTGAGCGAAATTTCAGGGGTTATCCGTGTGCGGGTATCGGCCTGGCTTGGCAGCATGTCAGACTCGCAGGGCTGCAACAACACATCGTCGAAGGTCAGGCCTAGGCGGATTTTATCGGATTTCATGGTGCCACTTTGCTTTGTCTGGGTGTTGAGTCGTGGCGGCCCATGTAAACAGTGAACCGGTTATTCGCCAGTCCCCTTATCGGGCTTTTTCCCTTTGAATTTCCGGGTGTCGGCAAAATAGCGCCCCAGTTCGACGTGCAGGTCCGCATCCTCAGCCGCGCCGCCCAGTTGGATGCCGTCACGAACCTCGTCTTCAGGGCCGTGATAATCCGATTTTAAGAACGCATCGAGCTTCCCTAGATCGGCAAACGACCCGCCAACCATTAATGCAGGAACATTCTTCTCGGTCAGCGCCCAACCATCCTGCCTTTGGAGAAAGGCATTGGCATCAGTTGAAGGTTCGATTTTGCGGCGCAGTTTGCGTGCAACATTTTCGATATCGTCATCGAGATCGGTTTTTCCTCGACCGATGATAGCCACCTTGGCACCTTTCGGCGCGATGGCGACTGTATCAACATTGAGCACCACCTTGATCTGATCGAGAGGTACGACAGGATCGGCAGCAAATGCGCGCGCGCCGATGAGGCCATATTCCTCAGCGGTGGTTCCGACGAAGTAGATATCCCTGTCGAAACGCCCCTTCCCCAACCGTTTGGCAACCTCGGTCAACACCGCCATGCCGCTGGCATTATCAACGGCACCATTACAGATACGATCTTCTGCGCCTTCAGGACGGCAAATCCCGAAATGGTCCCAGTGCCCCATGAATATTACGGCGCCACTGCCCGATTTTCGGCCCGGGATCTTGCCGATGATGTTGTTGCTACGGATCGGTTCAACATCACTTTCGACGTCAAGATTTGCTGAAAGCCCCAGCGATTGCCCGGCATAATCAGAGGAGCGCGCGGCCGCGCGCAGTTTATCCCAATCGCCACCAGCTGCGGTGACAAGAGCGACCATATATTGCGGGGAGACCACGCCTTCGATGTCGGCGCGCTTGTCACGTTCCACCCATGTGATCGGCCGCGACAATATGGCACGACGGTAAACAGGAAAGTCAAACTGCTCACCAGAAACGGAGATGACCCCGGCCGCGCCAGCGTCAACAAGCGCAAGGCGACGGCTGCGCGCCGGTTTCATTTCGGACGGCAGAAACTCCGCATCATCGGACAGTATGAAGACCAGCTTGCCTTTGACATCCGCGACAACCTTGCCCTCGCTGTTGACACCATGACCTGCGAATAAGGCAGGAAGGCCATCAACATTATATTGTGCATACTTTCCAACGAGCAAAACATCATCGCTTACGACACGCAGTTTGTTGCCCTTCGCGAAAAACTGGACGACTGCCTGTTTGGGTCCGCGCCTGATTAGTTCTACCGGCTGATACCAGCTTTCACCCTTTGCTCCGGGTTTCAAACCGGCCTTGGCCCATTGCTTTTCAAGATAGGCCAGCGTCTTGCGTTCACCTTCGGTCCCAGGCCCGCGACCTTCAAACTCGTCCGATGCCAGTATTTCAACATGCTTGCGCAAATCGGCTTCGGTTACAGGTTTGGCAAAAGCGGGAATGCCGACCAAACAGGCGGCAAGAAGGATCGACGTAAAACGAAGGGGGCGCATGCGCGCAGTTAGTCTAACTGCCTGCCTTATGTCGAGAACGTTCTATCGTTCGCTGTGCCTGTTCGACATGCATGGATTCGATCATCTTGCCCTTATGCCGTTGCGCACCGCCGGTTGCGGCTGCGATCAAAGCCTCGGCCTCGGCAACTTCATCCGCGCTTGGGCTGAAGGCGTTGTTGGCAATGGCAACCTGATTGGGATGGATCAGGGTCTTTCCGGTAAAGCCATAGCAACGCCCTTGAAGGCATTCGGCCTCCAATCCCGACATATCGTCCAGCTTGTTATTCACCCCGTCAAATACAGGTTTTGAAGTTGCGGCTGCCGCTAGCACAATGCTCTGCAAGGCCAGTTCCAGACCCTCGCGATTGGGGCCGGGTTTGATCCCCATATCCGCGCAAATATCGTTCACGCCGGCGATCAGGCCGGCCACCGCCGAATGTGCCGCGATCTCCCGCGCATTGTAGATGCCGGCAGGGCCTTCGATCATCGCGAGCACAGGGTTGGGCAATCTCGATACGATCGCATCTAGATCGGCTGCGTTCTCGATCTTAGGCAAAACAAAGCAATCTGCATCGCTTATTTGAACAGCCGCAATGTCGGCTTGTAACTCCGGGCTATCCAGCCCGTTCAACCTTATTGCGACAGTTTTACCGGGGAATCCCTTTGCGACTTCCGCGACAGCTGCAACGCGGGCCTCCGCCTTGCTTTCGGCAGGCACTGAATCCTCCAAATCGATAATCAGCATGTCGACATCAAGACCACGCACCTTTTCCAGGGCACGTGCGTTGATAGCTGGTACGTACATCGCTGTTCGGACCAATTTCAGCTTTTCAACCAATGTCATACCATATGCCCTTTGTTCGATTTCGCTTGGCAAGCCCCCGCTTATTTGGGAGATTGCCCACAGTCAAACAGGAGCTGGGCATGGAAACCTTTGTTATAGTATTGCTCGTACTCGCCGTCATCTTCCTGATGATGGGTATCACCGTCGTCCGGCAGGGCCATGTCTATACGATTGAGCGCTTTGGCCGCTTCACCCACGCCGCGCATCCCGGCTTCAATTTCATCATCCCATTTGTTGATCGCGTGGGCCGCAAGATCAACATGATGGAACAGGTTCTCGACATTCCGGGGCAGGAAATAATCACCAAGGATAATGCCATGGTCGGCGTCGATGCGGTGGTGTTCTTCCAGGTGCTTGATGCCGCAAAGGCGGCCTATGAGGTATCGGATCTCTATGTCGCGATCATGCAGATCACGACCACCAATCTTCGTACCGTCATGGGCTCGATGGATCTCGACGAAACGCTGTCCAAGCGTGACGACATCAATGGACGTTTGCTTGGCGTTGTCGACCATGCAACCAGCCCATGGGGTGTGAAAATCACGCGCGTCGAGGTGAAAGATATTCGTCCGCCAGCCGATATTTCGAATGCCATGGCGCGCCAGATGAAGGCAGAGCGTGAGAAGCGTGCACAAATCCTTGAAGCCGAAGGCCTTCGTGCCGCGGAAATCCTGCGCGCCGAAGGTGAGAAGCAAAGCCAAATCCTGCAAGCTGAAGGTCGCCGTGAAGCCGCTTTCCGCGATGCCGAGGCGCGCGAACGCGAGGCCGAGGCCGAGGCAAAGGCGACGACGATGGTGTCTGACGCCATCGCTTCATCGGGTACGCAGGCACTGAACTACTTCATTGCCCAAAAATATACCGAAGCAGTCGGCCAATTTGCCACCTCTCCCAACAGCAAGACGATTTTGTTCCCCGTAGAGGCGACGCAATTGATTGGCACCTTGGGCGGAATTGGCGAACTCGCCAAGGATGCGCTTGCACAGGAAAAGGGCAAATAGGATGACCGACTGGCTCGCATCGCTCGAACCGCATTGGTTTTGGCTCTCGGTAGGCGTCGCATTGGGCGTTATCGAAATGCTCGCTCCCGGCTTCTTCCTGATGTGGCTGGGGGTCGCAGCAATCATCGTCGGGTTGATCGCCTGGGTACTGCCCATTTCGCTGCCCCTGCAGGTGGCTTTGTTTGCCGTCCTCTCCGTGCTCACCGTATACGCAGGCAAGCGCTTCCTTAAAGACAATCCGATCCAGTCGGACGACCCGGCGCTCAATGATCGCGGTGCGCGATTGACCGGGGAGATAGTGACTGTGGTCGAAGCGATCGCTGACGGCCGTGGACGGGTCAAGGTTGGTGATGGTGAATGGAATGTCCGAGGCCCAGACGCCCCTGTCGGCTCCAAAGTTCGTGTGACCGGAGCTGAAGGCGCGGTACTGAAAGTTGAGCCGGTAACTTAATCCGTTATTTGCCGATCCATTTTTAATTGGTTCGGGCGTGGTTGGCCTGCGCCTATTGACGCTTGCGGTGCGGCAATTATCACTTTGCAAAACAATTCGAGGAGCCTCCCCGTGCAAGAACCATCGCTGTTATTTACCCGCAGGCGAACGCTCGCCGCACTTGGCGCAGGCGCTGCAACCTTGGCGTTGGGCGGATGTGCACGTGGAAGCAATATCGCCTCTACCCAAGCTTTAGGTTCAACCGCATCGGAAAAGGCCAATGCCCTACTCGATTCTGTCGCTGAAAACCTGCTTGCGCATTCTCCTGAAGGTGCAACATCGCTGGGAATTGATACCGGTGCGAGGGCGGCGCTGCGTGGAAAACTGGCAGATCGTTCGGCAGCTGGGCAAAATGCAATAGCCGAAACCTTGTCCGCAGACCTTAAGCGGATAAAATCACTCGATACCGCTGGCCTCGACTATTCAACCCGCACTAGCCTTGCCGTGGTTGAAAGCGCTTATGACGTTGCATTGGCCGGCTTTGCCCTTCCCTATGGTGATGTAGCAGTCGGCGGCTGGCGCAATACGCCCTATGTAGTAATCCAGAATGTGGGTGCTTATCTTGATATCCCGCGCTTCCTCGACAGCGATCATCCAATCCGCGTAGCCGATGATGCAGAGGCGTATCTTTCGAGGCTGGAGGGCTATGGTTCCATCCTGGATGGAGAATCAGGGCGCCTGAAAGATGCGGCCGGAAACGGATTATATGCGCCCGCGTTCCTGATCGAAAAAGCAATCAAACAAATGGAACAAAGCCTGGCCGGGGCGCGACAAGGTGGCGGCCTCGCCGAAAGCGTTGAACGGCGAACCAAGGCGCTGGGAATCCCTGGAAATTGGGGAGATCGTGCGACAGCAATTGCACGCGAGAAAGTGGCCCCTGCCCTCGAACGACAATTGGCCGAGCTAAAGACGCAGCTGCCCAAAGCAAACATGGACGCTGGCATGTGGGCCCGACCGCGCGGCGACGAATTCTATGCCTGGGCCCTTCGCGCGAGCACGACAACGCGGATGAGCCCGGATGAAATACACCAAATGGGGCTCGACGAACTTCGTACCCTCCATGGAAGAATGGATCCGATCCTCCGAAATCTGGGTTATACCAAAGGTTCGGTCGGTGAACGGATGACCGCGCTGAGCAAAGATCCGCTATACCAGTTCAGCGAAGGCGATGCAGGCCGTGCTGAGATCATGGCCTTCATCCAGCAATGGCTCGGCAAGATTCGCGCCGAACTGCCGCGCGCATTTCGAACGCTGGTTAGAGGTAACCTTGAAGTCAAACGCCTGCCACCTGAAGAGGAACCGGGCGCTCCGGGCGCTTATGGCGGGGCGGGATCGATCGATGGTTCGATCCCGGGTAAATTCTGGATCAACCTGCGTACGACTGACCTCCACAGCAAATACAGCCTTCCCGACCTGACTTTCCACGAAGCCATTCCGGGCCATGTTTGGCAGGGCGAATATGCGAACCAGATGCCGTTGATCCGCACGATGCTGGCATTCAGCGCGTATAGCGAAGGTTGGGCGCTTTATGCTGAGCAACTGGCAGACGAACTGGGCCTTTACGACGACTACCAGGTCGGCCGCCTCGGCTATTTGCAATCCTTGGCCTTTCGTGCCTGTCGGCTGGTGGTCGATACCGGGCTGCATGCAAAGCGTTGGACTCGCGAACAGGGAATCCGTTTCTTCGTTGAGGAAAATGGCTCGAACCCGTTGGAAGTGGCCAGCGAGGTCGACCGTTACTGCAGCTGGCCCGGCCAAGCGTGCGGCTACAAAGTCGGGCATAGCGAAATCGTGCGCCAGCGGGGATTGGCAAAAGCTGCTTTGGGCGGCCGATACGACCTGCGCGATTTCAACGATACGGTGGTTCGCGGCGGCAATGTGCCGCTCGATGTACTCGCGAAAAATGTCGCCGAATATGTCGCGGGTGCAAAGGCCTAAACTAGCGTTACACTTCTGTGAGAGAGCGAAGGTCAGGGGCAACAAAACCCAACCGGGCTTCGACAGAGAAAAGCCGTTCGCGCGAATAATGCGTCAACGGCAACTCCCGTCGCCCACGTGGTGCTACTAGCAATGCATTGACCGTATCGCACAGAGTCATGTCGCCGACTTCGCGCAAATGCGTGCGCACGGCGGCGATATAGACCTGTGTAATCGTCTCGTGATAGCCCTGCGTTTCGTCGTTCACTCCACCCACAGCGACATTATAGCTGGAGATAATGCCGCGCATGTCGCGCTCTGGATCGATGTCCGGCCGGTCGCGGACAATCCAGAGGCAAGCAGCAAGATGCGCCTCATGCGTCCATGACTCGCGCGGCAATGTACGCGCCAACAATCCCTCGCCTATGCGAACGATGCTGGCGTCGTCGGTGAAAAGTCGAGGTGCGTAATCGGTCATTTCCGGGTTTCCTGAAATCCCGGAAATGGCCGGGCCCTTATGCGGCAGTCGGAGCCGCTTGCTTCACGCCTTCATCGACATGTTGTTCGAATTGCTCGAAATTGTCGATAAACGCCTGGACGAGCTTTTGCGCGGTTGCATCATAAGCTGCCTTATCTGCCCAAGCTTCGCGCGGATCGAGGATCTTGCTGTCGACGCCGGGAACCGCAACTGGGAATTCGAAACCGAAATTCGGATCCTTGCGGAATTCGGCATTGTTGAGGCTGCCATCGAGCGCGGCGTTGAGCAACGCACGGGTTGCCTTGATTGGCATACGGCTGATGCCCGGATCGGTTGCCTTGCCACCCGTCCAGCCGGTGTTGACCAGCCAGCAGGTTACGCCGCCCTTGGCGATCCGCTCTTTCAGCAGATTGCCGTAAACGCTCGGATGGCGCGGCATGAACGGGGCGCCAAAGCAGGTCGAGAAGGTAGCAGTCGGCTCGGTGACGCCGATTTCTGTACCAGCGACGCGCGCGGTGTAACCCGACAGGAAGTGATACATCGCCTGATCGGGTGTCAA
>DASUDM010000118.1:0-5285 GCA_036275575.1 Sphingorhabdus sp.
TCGACGGCAGGGATGCAAGGATCTTAACCCGCCACGACATGGCCGGTCCAACGCCAACAGTCGCTGAAATACTTAACAGCGATGGCGGAAGCGAAAAATCATACGGCGCATTTGCCAATGTCTTTTACGACATCAACAGCGAGGGGCACTTGATGCCGTATATCGGTGCCGGTGCAGGTCTGCAACGGACCGAAATCGACTATCGCCCATCAACCGTTGATCTTGGCCAAAGCAAGGAAACCAATTTTGCATGGCAAGTGATGGCGGGGGCCACTTTCAAGCTTACAGACCGTTTCGAGCTGTTTGGTCAATATACCTATCGGGACGGTGGCAACACGGGTTTGGCCCTCGATGTCGTCCCGGCCCGGATCGAACATGATAGCCGTCAGTCAATTGTCGCAGCAGGCATCAGGGTCGCACTCGGCAAATGACAGGTGGCTGCCCCGGCCGTTACTACGGCCGGGGCAAAACTTTGGCGCATGTCTTCGGCTCCGTCTCAATCCCGACTGGCGTCGTCGCACACCGTTTCAAAACATTTGAACTTCTCTCACGGATCAGGACCCATGGCTCTTCCCATCTATATTGTCGACGCATTTTCATCACAGCGATTCAGCGGCAATCCTGCGGCAATCGTCCTGTTTGACGCGTATCCGGAAGATGCGATCCTGCAAGCCATCGCGGCGGAGAACAATCTCGCTGAAACGGCTTTTCCGGTGCGCCGAAGCGATGGCAATTGGGACTTGCGCTGGTTTACTCCCACCGTCGAAGTTCCGCTTTGTGGCCACGCCACGCTGGCAAGTGCCTTTATCCTGTTCAATCACATAATACCGGAAGCCGTCGAGATCATCTTTGAGACCCGCCAATCCGGACCACTCAAAATCACGCGCGATGGCGAACGCATCACCATGGACTTTCCGGCAACGCAATCGACCCTGTCAGACGATGATCTTTCAAACCTGTTCGGTGGGAGCGTTGTCGAGGTGTACAGAAGCAATGCCTTCATCATGGCCGTGCTCGACAGTACCGAGGCCGTCCGTCAGTTCGTGCCCGACAAAGAGCAAATCCTGAATCTGGACCGTGACGGCTTGATTATCACTGCCGCAGGCGACAATGGATATGATTGCGTCAGCCGCTTCTTCATGCCTGCACATGGCATTGATGAAGACCCTGTAACCGGCAGCGCACACACCATGCTGGTTCCCTACTGGTGCGACAAACTCGCAAAATCGGATCTGCGGGCGTTGCAGGCGTCTTCACGCGGTGGGGAGCTATTCTGCCGGAAGCAAGGGGATCGTGTGGAAATATCCGGTTTCTGCGCGCCTTACCTTGCGGGGACGATACAAGTCTGAGCGCTTGAGCCAACATTGCCGACAATCCTGAAGCTGACATTGAGGGAGGCCATTTTATGAACCGTTGTCCGAAAGCAGCCCTGTACCTGCTCGCTGGTTGTGCCTACGCATTCAGCGCATCGGCGCAATCAACATACGAACAAGACATGGCCCGCCAAAGCCAGCATGTTTACGAAGAGAATATGCGTGCCCAGCAGCAAAGACAAAATGGCCAGCAAGGATTGCCGCCGCCCAACCAGCCCCGCCAATCGATGAAATGGGTCTCAAGCCATGGAGCGATTGTCGCCCATATCGATTCATCAAATTATTGGGCCGTGATGGGCGCGCGCTCATTCGATGCCGCATATTATTTGGCCCTCGATCTGTGCACGAAGGCAATGGGCGATGGATGTTCGGCTGTTGCGGAGGGCGCCAATGGCCATTTCTCCGTTGGCATAACTCCGGACGGTGCGGTGGCCACCGGCTTCGGCAACACCGCAGCGGAGGCGCGAAACAAGATGCGCGAGAACTGCGCAGGATTTAAGCGCGAATGCCGCGAAGAGCCCCCGCTTGCCGCGCTACCATGGCAGGAGCCAGCAAGCTGGGGGGCCATGGAGGCGCAAATCGCAGACGAGAGTTTTGCCAGGCTGCGTTCGGTCACCCCCGCACGCGTGAACCGGCTCTCGCACGTCATGCTGGCATTTCCCAAACCTTACTCACCAGAAGAAGGAGCAGCGACCATCTGGATAGGTTCCGGTCCATCATGGGATGATCTGGCCGCGCGGCTTCTGCCCGCTTGCAGTGCAGATGCGGGGACCGAATGCGAGATAGGCATGAGTGTTTCGGGTACGTCCGTCATCGTGGAGTTCCGAACCGAAACCGGAGAGGATCTTATCCGCAAAGCCACATCAAAGGCTGCAGCGCCTGCAATGGTTGCCGCGCATTGCAAGACACTCAAACTACGCTGCTCGATTACCAGAATCCACTCGACAACCGATGATCCAAAATTCGAGCGCTTGCTGCCTGTTTCTCGCTGAATTGCTTAACGCGCCACGACGCAACCAAAGCGCATTTCGACCAACTGGATCGGATCACTGCTCAGGAAAAGCTGGTCTATGACCTTGGCATGCCGCGGCGAGCTTGAACGCTTCAATGCATCCAGAAAGCTCATCGACGTCGCAGCGCGCTGGTTCAGCCGTGAATCGTCCGCCATGCGCTTCAGCGCGCCAAAGATTGCGGCATCGCCCAACTGGTTGCGAAGACAAGCGAAAGCCAAGGTAGCACGCGAGTACATGTCTTCGCTTTCTTCCGCATTGATGAGGAACGCCGTTGATTGTTCAGGATCCAGCCGGGCATGACGGTAACGGTCGCGCTCAAACTCGACGAGCGCGCGCATCGCCCTGCGCCCGTAGCGCTGTTCGATCATGACCAGTTCCGCATATTTGGCCAGGGATTCGATCAGGAAGGCCCGCTCGTCAATCAGGCCGTAGCCCAGGAGATGACCAAACCATTGATGCGCCGTTTCATGAACGGCACGACGGTATCTCTGGTCGAAGCCAGCATCCGGCTGAGGTTTGGCGCGGAAACCGAGACGATGGGAAATCTGGATGATCTGTGGATAGGCAAAACCGGTTGGTCCTGCATCGGGCGCTGCCAGAAGATGCAGCATGTCTCCAGGATAGGGAGCGATGTGTTTCTCGAGTGAGGCTAGCGTGTCTCTCGCAGCCAACACATTTGGATTGTCAGCTCTCAACTGATCCGGTGTGTAGACATGGAGTTTATATGGCCCGGCTGCAAAAATTTGCGGTTGCCAAGGAACAGAGAAGGCGGACGACATGTTACGTATCGGTTCCCGGGTGCGATAATGAAAGACGGCCCTCCCTCTTTCACTCCAACGGCGTAGCAGAGCGCCTTGCGCAATCGCATAGCTGCCTTGATCGGTGCTGACGATGGTATCGATCATGGCTGTTGCACCCGACAATGAACCCGACGGCGGTGCCACAATCTTCGAAGGCAACGCCCGCCGCAATGCAGGCAAACCCAGTTCTTTGCGCGTCACAGGATCGCGGAGTGTCAGTTCGCGCTTGAAGCCGATGACAGGCAGCGCGGCATGGACCGGCAGACTGCTGAAACCCTCACGGAGCATCAACGGGAAGGTCGATGGCTGCAACGTCGATCGGGATATGTCCAATTCAAAGCCGAGCTCCATACTTTCCCCCGGACGCATCAGTGATACGAGCTCGAAAACGGTTTGGCCTAGCCTGCTGTCGCGGTGTTTTTTGGCAGCGCGGTTGACAGTGACATTGCCTGCCCCAGCCATCGGCCCTTTCCCGACCAGAATTTTTGCTATCGGCTGGTCCGTTCGGTTCACAAGGATCATTCTGGCACGCAATCCGGCACGATTTTCGGCAGGGTAGAAGTCGATTTTGGTTCGGATAGATTCGATATCAGGCTGTGCGACACGCTCCCATCCAGCATAAATCCGTTCATAATCAGCGCGTGCTCGCGCTCGCTCGTCGGGCGAAATGAGGGCGCCTTCCGCTCGCAAGCGACCATCGATTTCGGCCCCCTGCCAGGCTGCAAAGCAAAAGCCGAGTGCCGCCACAATGATTGCCGGGCTAAGTAAAATCGAATTCAAACGCACTTGAGCGGAGGCCAGCGTCCGGTTAGCCGATAGGATTGCAAGTATCAGCAACGCGAAAACGGCTGGAAGCCATACCGACATGTAGGTGGCATAGCCGCCAAGACCACCCGCATACCCCCAAAGATGATCTGGTGCTTCAAGCGGCGTGTTGAATGGCTTCCACAACGGATGATGCAAGCCCATTGCCGGCGCGAGATTGCTCAAGCCGAGTGCGAGCAGCGCGAGGCAAATGAGATTAGCAATAAGTCGCGGACGCACCAACCCGTGCACCGCCGCAAATGCAGCGCCGAATAGCATTAGTCGACCCAATGCAGGCCCGAGTTGAACGAGATATTCACCGGGCTGAATGGGTGATCGAAGCAGGAATTGCGCTGCCAACACTGCAAAACCGGTCAAAAAGGTGAAGAATGCTGCCAAGATCGAAAGGCTTGCCGCCTGCGTTGCAGTCAAGCGCCACGACGAATGCGGAGTCGCCGCATATAGCTCGTGCATCCCGGTGGCAGGATATAACCTGCACATGCGATCGGCGGCATAAAGCATGGCCATCGCACCCGCCAACGGGAAC
Organism: Sphingorhabdus sp.; assembly: GCA_036275575.1. GTDB lineage: Bacteria > Pseudomonadota > Alphaproteobacteria > Sphingomonadales > Sphingomonadaceae > Sphingorhabdus_B. The sequence continues at coordinate 4,538 of DASUDM010000118.1, forward strand.
ACGTCCCAAACCACCCGGTTCAAAGCATCCCGGCTATCAGCGGCAACTATCGAAAGCGGCTCAGCATAATCCATTCCGCCATAGGCTTCGGGCAGAAACAGAGCGAACCAGCCCAAAACTATCGGCCAAAAGATTCGGTCGCGCGTGAAATAGCGAAGGTGCAGCAGGGCGTGGCCGACTTTCGAACTATTTGAATTCAAGTCTAGCGTCCGGCGTGGGGCAGATGAAATCCTGATCAAACGCCGTTCGACCAAGGTCGGCATTTGGGAAATAATGGCAAGCGCAAAAATGGCGAAACCCATCCAGAACAGCCTGCCAACACCGATATTGAACCAGCGCGATTGGAGCACGCCCGTTTCGGGCATGGGGTTGACCAGCGCCGTTGCTGCATAGGGATCGAGAACCAGCATTGCGTGCTTCAGCATCGGCCAAACGGTTTCGCTGCCTGCAATCAGAGGAGTACCGGTAAGGGTCGCTATGCCGAGATAGGCAATCCAGCCCAACCCCGCTGCCAGATAAAGAAAGCCGGAACTGGCCTTGCGGCAAGCGAGCCATGCCAAGACGCTTGACCAGAGCAGGCACGCGGGCATGTGCAATACCACCAGCCAAGCGAATGATTGTGTCGACATCTCGGTCAAAGAATCCGCATGTAACGGCCCTAGAACGGACAAAAACATTGCCTGCGCGACGAGGGACACAAAACAAAGAAGCAAGACGAAATTCCCGCCCCGCATCAACAGCCAATCCT
>DASUDM010000119.1:0-5104 GCA_036275575.1 Sphingorhabdus sp.
CCAATCGCTCGCTGAATGCGGGCAGCATTTTGGCCATGGCCTTACCGAGCGCGAGGTCGATTATCTGGTCCACCATGAATGGGCCCGCACCGCCGAAGACATTTTGTGGCGACGCGGCAAGCTGGGCTTGCGCATGAGCCAACAAGAGCAACTGCAGCTCGAAAACCACTTACGAAAGGTCGTCGCCCCATGAGCCCCAAAATTGTCGCCATTGGCGGAACGATCAACCCCGGCAGCTCGACCGAGATGGCTCTGCGCACAGCGCTTGCTGTCGCCGAGGCCGAAGGCGCCGAAGTGAAGCTGTTCGGTGGTGAGTATCTCGCCGCCCTCCCGCATTATCGCAGCACCGCGCACCGGACCGAGGATGGTGCCGAGATGGTTCAAGCCGTTCGCGAAGCCGACGGCATCATCATCGCTGCGCCGGGTTACCATGGCACAATTTCCGGGTTGGTGAAGAATGCGCTCGATTATCTCGAGGACCTTTCAAAGGATGATCGGCCCTATCTTGATGGCCGTGCCGTCGGCTTGATTGCCACCGCCTTTGGCGACCAGGCGAGCATGAGCACGATGCAAACGCTGCGCAGCATCGTTCACGCATTGCGCGGCTGGCCCACGCCTATGGGCGCCACAGTGCGGACTTATCCAGACCTGTTTTCGCCCGATGGTGAGTGCCTCGACGATAGGGTTTCGATGCAGCTCGATATTGTCGGCAAGCAGGTGGTCCAGGGTGCGCGCAGCTTTGCTTCGACTTTGGGAGGCAAGGCATGAGCGACCTGCAAGCCGCGATCGATGCATTGGGCAAAGGTGAAATCATCGTCATAACCGGCGACCGGTTACGGCGTGGCGATATCGATTTTGCCATCGCTGCCAAGCATGTCACACCCGAGGCGATCAATTTCATGGTACGCCACGGCCGCGGCCTGATCTGCCTGACATTGACCCCCGCCCGTGCGGTGAAGCTCGGCATTAGCCTGATCAACCCCGGCAGCGAACGGCAATCGGGCCGACCCTTTGGCCGTTCGATCGAGGCGCGTGCTGATGTGACGACGGGGATTTCTGCTGCCGATCGCGCGAAGACGATCGAGGTCGCGGTTGCAGAAGGTTCCAATAGCGACGATCTCGTTTCGCCCGGCCATGTATTTCCGCTCATCGCCGTCGAAGGCGGAACGGCGGAACGGCAGGCAGCGACCGAGGCTTCTATCGACCTGTGCCGTCTGGCGGGGTGCGGCGATGCAGCCGTGATCTGTTCGATCATGCGCGACGATGGCGAGATGGCGCGGCTCAACGATATTGCCGAACTCATTGCTAGCCACGATCTCAAGGTTGCCGATATCGATGACTTGTTGGACATGCTTGCCGCCAATCGTCCGGAGGCGGTCCGCTAAGCCATCCCATGCCCCTCGATTGATTTGCCCAACATGACGAAAACTGTTATGTAAAATAATCGCTTGCCAGGTGTGGGCGCTTGAAAGGGCGGAATCGCCATGCGGTTGACGGGGGGCATCGCTGCATTTCTGTTGGCTATTGCCGCACCCGTTGTGCCGACAATTGCGCAGGATGCCCTCAATCCGAAAATCGTTCCGCAGATCCTGCCTTATGGCGGGGTAGAAGTCGCTGCTTGGACGCCGGATGATCGTTACATCATCACCGCAAACAGCACGGCCCGTGTCGTTCTTATCTGGGATGTGCAAAAGGGGCATGTTGTAGACAGGCTGATTCTGCCGAGCGACAATCCCAATTCCGCCCTTTCGGTACGACGATTGACCGGGATTTCTATACAAGAGGATGGCAAATCCGCCGCCATTGTCGGCGAAGCGGCCTATGCCACTGCCGATGACCCTGTAGGCGAGACATCGCCCCTTTACTACCAACTCGATCTTGAAACCCGCGAAATCCAGTTGGTACGCCAGAAGCGTCGTTCGGTTCGCCGAGGAACAGGCGGCATTGCAGCGCAGGCAGCGGCACAAATTGCCGCCCATTCGGTCGCTTCGAAAATGCCCGATTTCGAAACGATCGGCAAAAGTGCCGATGCTCTCGAAGCGCTATACGAAAACAGCCAGTCGATGGATCGGGCGGCTGCCGAAGCCTTGCTCCCACCGCTGCCGGTTTCGCATGACGGTGCCTATCAACTGGCGCGCATTGCCGAAGGGATCGCCATCCGGCCGGTGAATGTCCAAAATGGCGAAGCGGAAGAACGCAAGCTCGTGCTCGACCGCAATGTCCGCTTCAGCGACGTCCAGATTTCGCACGACGGCCAATTGCTGGCCATGATGCGTGCGATCCAACAGGATGAGGAGCAGGCGCTGCCGAAAACTGCAGTCGACATTTTCGAAATTGAGACCGGGGTTTTTCACAAACAGATCGAGCTTGATGGCGATTACACCCGCATCGAATGGACGGCCGCAAACCAGTTTGTAGCTATCCAGAGCACTTTGAACGGTGACAAAAAGAAAAGCTGGGGAGGCGAAGTGCTTCCCGCTGCACTAGCGGTCAACGCCTATACAGGCGAGTTGGAAGATGCGATCGAAGGCCGCTGCCACATGGCATTCGCCGCAGAATTCAAGGCTGTTTATGGCGCTGGCCCTGGCAATTGTCGCGCGACCAGTGACCAGAACCGCGCGTTGCAACGTTTCGACCTGGAAGCCAGTGTCTGGCGGGATTTCGGTGAATTTCGCCTCACAAACGGCAGTGAAATCGAAAATGTTGCCGTTTCTCCCGATGCCGGAACTGTCGCACTATCCACCTTGTCGGCTGACGGAGAAATCGAGCTGGTCGTGCTGAATGGTGTTGATGGAACCATAATGGGTAGGTTCAAGCCGCCCAATCTCGCTTTCGTCGCCAAGCTCGCTGCTTATGATGACCGCAGCCTGTTTGTTTCGGGTGATGGCAAGACCTCATTATGGTTTGTCGACGATGGCGCAGACGGATGGACCGAACTGCCGCTGCGTTCGGTTCTGACGACGCTGGCCGACGCGAACGAGCGCGTCATTGCCGTAGCAGGCTTGATCGATGACGGCATTTCGAGGTGGGACGTTGAGAGCAACGAGATTCTTGCCCCAATCGATTTTGCGAGCGTTTTATCGGGCGGTTTTTTGCCAGGCCAGCCGGTGTTCTGGGCCTTTTCCCCTCTTGAAGGGTTGCGGCTGTGGAACAGCAATAACTGGTCCGAGTTGATGAATATCTGGTTTTTCAACGACCAAGGCTATCTGGCGGCAACACCCGAAGGGCGGTACGACACCAATCTTGGCGCGGATGCAAACCAGTTCCGCTGGTTGGTGCCCGATAGGCCTTTCCAGTCGCTTTCCGCGCAGACATTCATGCGCGACTATTTCCAGCCTGGTCTGATCGAACGCGCCATGACCTGTAATTATTTGGACATCTGCGACGTGATGTTCGATCCCCTGCCTGCCATCGCAGATTTGAACCGGGTCTTGCCGGTCGTGCGGATAACCGAGGTGAAGGCAGGCCAGACCCCCGATGAAGCCCTGGTTTCGATCGAAGTGACCGAAGGCGTCGACCCGACTGCGCCCAATGGCAAAACGCGCAGCGGTGTATACAATCCCCGGTTGTTTCGCGATCTCAAATTTGCAGCCCACACGCCGGAAAGCGATTTCGAACTCGACCAGAGCATAGCCGGCTGGCGTGAAGTCAATCGAATGATTGATGATGACGATCAGCCTGGTGATGGCGTCTATCATTTCGATGCAGTGCTCTATTTGCCAACCGCCAAAGGCACTGAAGAGCAAGTCATCAGCGCCTATGCCTTCAACGAAGACCGGATCAAGAGCGACACGGAATATGTGATTTACACCCGCCCCCCTATGAAAGCGGTTCAGCCGCGGGCTTTCGTCATTTCGATCGGTATCGACGACTATCAGGAGAAAGGGCTGAGGCTGAACTATGCGGCGGCCGATGCAAGGCTGATGGCAGGCAAGCTGTCGAAAATTCCCGGCTTTGAGACCCGCACTGTTGTTGCAGCCGCGCCGCAGGGCGGCAAGACGCAGGTAAATGCGGATACGATACGCTATCTGCTCGCGATGCTCAGCGGCGAAGTCGAGCGCAACGAAGCACTGAAATTTTTGAAAGCGGACGGAATCGATGCCAGCGCACTCGATATTGTCGGGCCCGACGATATTGTCCTTCTTACCTTCTCGGGGCATGGCTGGACGCAGGACCAAGACGATTTCTATCTTCTCGCAGCAGATGCACGCTGGCTTGAGGACAAGGATGTGCCTGATCCGGAAACCCTCATTTCCTCATCCGAACTCACCAAGTGGCTGCGCATGATCAATGCAGCCGAAATCGCGATTGTGATTGATGCCTGCCATTCCGGGGCCAGCGTCGACAGCGGAAATTTCAAACCCGGACCGCTAGGCGATGCCGGGCTTGGCCAGCTTGCCTTCGACAAGGGCATTCGCATTTTGGCAGCCACACAGGCGGACGATGTGGCAATGGAAAATGACAAGTTGCGGCATGGGTTACTGACCTTTGCCTTGGCAGGTGATGGCGAGGGGCTGGCGCGCACCGATGCAGCGCTTGATATGGATTCGGACGGCAAAGTGAGCTTGACCGAGTGGATGGCTTATCCAACTTGGCGCCTGCTGGCATTCAACGAAGATGAGCGATTGACCAAAGGGAGCAATACGTCCGACGATAGCGTCGGATTTGCCTTTCCGCGGCGCAGCCCCGCTCCGGTCGAGCGCGTACAACAGCCTTCGCTGTTCGATTTCGGGCAGCCAAGCCGTGTTGTCTTGAAGGAAATTGCGCCTTGAGGGCGCTGGCGTTTCTCGCTGCCATTCTCCTCGCGTTGAGCGCGCACGTCGCAGCTGCACAGCAAACCCGGGCCGTTTTTGTTGGAATAGACAGCTATGCCTTTTCCCGTACAACAACAGACGGCGCGAGCTTCAACGATCTGCGTGGCGCAGTCGCGGACACCATCCGCTTCAAAAACCTGATGCGCGAGGTTTATCGGCTGGAACTTGATCGCACGCCGCAGGGCAGTTGCCCGGATACCCTTCACCCGGTTTCGATAACATTGCTGAATCAATGTGCGACGCGGCAGGCAATTCTGGATGCCCTGAACCGCATGGTTGATGCGTCCGCA
>DASUDM010000120.1:0-4559 GCA_036275575.1 Sphingorhabdus sp.
TGCCCGGAACCGGCCATGATAACGGCAGGTTTGCTGGGATTTGCAGCGGCATGAATCTTGGGGTGCATCACTCTCTCTCCGTCTCACTCATTCTGAAGCCGACCTGTAGGGGCATTCCTCATCGGACACTCTCCAGCTCAGGTCGGCTACAAATTTATCTTTTATTCCAAATGGATCAGGTGCCCGTCCAGTTGGGCTTGCGCTTTTCGGCAAAGGCGGCTGCGCCTTCGCGGGCATCATTGGTGGCAAACAGGTTGCCCAGCGTCTCGGTCTGCTTCTGCCACATTTCGGCTTCGCTCCATTCGCCCGATTCGGCGATCACCTGCTTCGATTTCTTGACCGTGAGCGGACCGTTGCCTGCAATGGTCTGCGCCAGTTCGATGGCTGCATCGAGCGCCGGGCCCGGTGTTACGCGGTTGACGAGGCCGAGTTCATAAGCCCGCTTCGCATCGACAAAGTCACCGGTCAGCGCCAGTTCCATTGCGATGTGCGGCGGGATTTTCTTGGGCAGGCGCATCAGGCCGCCAGCCGCTGCGGCAAGACCGCGCTTCACTTCGGGAATACCGAATTTGGCATTTTCATTCGCAACGATCATGTCGCAGGCAATGGCAACTTCAAGACCGCCTGCCAGCGCATAGCCATCAACCGCGGCAATCAACGGTTTGGCCGGAGATTTCTGGGTGATGCCGCCAAAGCCGCGCCCCGCTACGAACGGCGTCTCGCCGCGCAGGAAGCCTTTGAGGTCCATGCCCGAGCAGAAGGTTCCGCCTGCGCCGGTGACAATGCCCACGCGCAAATCATTCTCGGAATCAAGCCGGTCAAGCGCGGCAGCGATCAGTTCCGATGCCTGCTTGTTCATCGCATTCTTCGCGTCGGGGCGGTTGATGGTGATGATCAAAATGCCGTCGCGGGCTTCGACCAATGCATCGCTCATGGAAATTCCTCTCTTTACTTGGTTTTGGGCAGGCCGAGCACATGCTCGCCAATGATGTTGCGTTGGATTTCGCTGGTGCCGCCACCGATCGTGGCGGAAAAGCTGTTGAGATAGCTGCGGTGCCAGAAGCCACCGTCGACGGCATTTTCGTCGCCGACATAATAACCCGCCTTGGTTCCCTGGAACTGCAGGGCGAATTGCGTCAGTTCACGCACCAGCTCGGTCCGCGCCAGCTTATTCATCAGCGACAGCCCCATTGGGCGATCCTGGTTGAGCGGCGCCATGCGGCGGCGGGTGTTGTTGAGATTGAGCGCCTGCGCGTCGATCAGGAACTCGACCAGCTTGTCGCGCATCACCGGATCGTCGAGCAAAGGCTTGCCACCCCGCTGCGCGGTGCGCGCCAGATCGAGGATTTCCATGACGTCCATTTCCTTGGAAAAGGACCCGCCGGCCAGATTGACCTTGGCACCACGCTCATATTCGAGCGTCTTCATCGCCACGATCCAGCCCTGGCCCTCTTCACCCATAATATCCTTGGCAGGGATGCGGGCATTGTCAAAGAAGGTCTGCACAAAGCCATATTCACCGGTCAGTTTCTTGATCCGCCGGGTTTCAATCCCGGGAATCCGCATCGGTGACAGGAAGAAACTGAGGCCTGCATATTTGTTCGGCGCATCGGGGTTGGTGCGCGCGAGCAGGATCATCATATGCGCGCGGTCACCAAGCGAGGTCCAGATCTTGGAGCCGTTGACCACATATTCGTCGCCATCCCGCACGGCACGGGTTTGGGCATTGCCGAGGTCTGATCCGTTTTCAGGTTCGGAAAAGCCCTGGCACCAGATTTCCTCTGCCGCGAGCATCGGCTTGATGTAACGCTTCTTCTGCTCCTCGGTGCCGATGTCGAGGATGAGCGGCCCGGCCCAGCCATTGCCGATGGCGTTGAGCATGATTGGTGCATCATATTTCTTCATGATGCGTGTCGCGATCCTTTGGAATTCAGGATGCATTCCGCGGCCGCCATATTCGGCTGGCCAGCTCATGCCGATGTAACCGGCCTCATATACCTGGTTTTGCCATTTCTGCAGGAAATCGAACTGCTGGTCGGTCGAAACCTCCATGAAGGTCAGCGGCAGCATGAAACCCGGATCGGCGACTGTATTCTCCCGAAACCATGCGTCGCACTGGGCCTCAAAGTCAGCAAGTTCATTGGCAGCTGGCTTGTTCATCGATGATTCCTCTCTCGAAGTTTAATTGCGCGATTAAATTGCGAATTGCAATGCCCGAGCCGCGTTTTTTTGATGGTTTGTACCAATCCAATTGTGTTGCGTTCTTACAATTATTCCTCCGCCCCTCGGTATATCCATTCCGCATAGAGCTTAATGCATAAGGGGTAGGGGCATATGCGTAAGTTATTGGGCGCCGTCGCGCTGATGGCGGCAGCAACAGGGGCGTTGGCGAAAGAGGAAGAGCCGGCACTGACCTTGTCCAAATGCGAAACAAACCATGGTACCATTGCCGTTGTCGATGGCGATACGCAGGGTTGGACCAAATTTGGCCTCGGTAGCCCGCGCGAGCTGGTCAATGCATTCGCCATCGAATCAGGTTGCTTCACACCGCATAATCCGGCGAGCAGCGAGCCTGCCGATTATCTGATGAACGTGATTGCGGGCGACAAGGAAGAAGTCGACAAAAGCATCAACCTGGCCAAGGCGGCCGTTACCGAGGGGTTGGTCCGCTCGGGCGCCGTGGGCGGCCTTGTCGGCGGCGTTCCTTTAGCCGGTCCTTTGATGGGAATGTTCGGCGGTCTAGGTGGCAAAAAGAAAACGGTTGCGGCTGGAATCCGCATAGTCAGCCCGGCCAACGGCCTCACTCTGGTCAGCGGCAGTGGCGAGGTCAAGAAATCGGCGCTGACATTCGGCGGCGCGTCCGCGTGGGAAAATGGCATAAATGCTTCCGGCTATGGGGCAAGCAAGGACGGCAAAATGCTCGCCGAAGCATTCATGAAAGCGTTCAATGCGGTCAGCGCACAGGGTTCGATACTCGATCAGGCAGCTCCCGCGACTCAAAGCGAAGCCAAGGGTGCGACCGTCGCTGTCGATACCAGCATGTATGCCAATGCAAACAAACAGGCGACGATCGTCCGGGCAGTACGCGCCGGAACCAGTTTGAATCCGACTGGAAATCGCGAAGGCTTGTTCGTTGAAGTTACCGATAATTTTGGAACCCGGGGGTGGGTGTCCGTCGAAGATCTGCAATAGCGACCCATCTGCATTCGACGTGCACCCGTGCGGTCGTGCCTTGGGGCACGGCCGCACATTTCATTTACGGGTCATTTAAACAGGCTACCGAGGATCCCGCGAACCAGCGATTTGCCAAAGCTGCCTGCAATCTGGCGGCCAACCGACGACGCGGCCGAGCGCGCTGCTGACTGCACCATTTTTTCGGCCATGCTCGGCTTTGCGGCTTCACGCGCTTGGCGTGCAGCTTCGCGCGCAGCTTCTTTTGCGGCTGCAGCTTCGGCTTTGGCTTGCTCCTTGGCAGCTATCGCATCTGCCTTTGCCTGCGCTTCAGCAGCTTTGGCGGCTTCGGCTGCCGCCGCCGCTTGCGCGCCTTTGGCGGACAAAATTTCTTCGGCCGACTCTCGATCGACCAAGTCATCATATTTGTCCCCGATAGAATCGGTGGTAATCATTACACCCCGTTCCTGCGGGGTCAGTGGCCCGGTACGCGATGCGGGTGGCTTGATCAAAGTGCGCTCAACCGGGGTAGGTGCACCGTCGGCCTGCAACACCGAAACCAGTGCTTCGCCGACCTTGAGTTCGGTGATGGCGGTCGCAACATCGATCTTCGGATTGGCGCGGAATGTTTCGGCGGCTGACTTAACCGCTGCCTGGTCACGCGGAGTGAAGGCATTCAGCTTGTGCTGGACGCGGTTGTTGAGTTGTCCGGCTACTGTGTCGGGAATGTCGATCGGGTTCTGCGTAATGAAATAAACACCGACCCCCTTTGAACGGATCAGCCGCACGACCTGCTCAATCTTCTCGACCAACGCTTTGGGGGCATCGGTGAACAGCAGATGTGCTTCATCAAAGAAAAAGACGAGCTTCGGTTTGTCCGGGTCACCGATTTCGGGAAGCGTTTCGAACAGTTCGGAAAGCAGCCACAAGAGGAAAGTGGAATAGAGCTTCGGGCTCTGCATCAATTTGTCAGCAGCAAGAATGTTGATGATTCCCCGCCCCTTGTCATCACAAACAATGAAATCATCCAGGTCGAGCGCGGGTTCACCGAAGAAGCGGTCGCCCCCTTGTGAACGCAATTGCAGCAGCGAACGCTGGATTGAACCTACGCTTTGTTTGGAGACATTGCCGTAGGTTGTGGTCATCTCATCGGCGCGGTCGGCGATATTGACCAACATGGCTTGCAGGTCATCAAGGTCGAGCAGCAGCATGCCTTCTTTGTCTGCGACATGGAATGCTATGGTCAGCACTCCTTCTTGTACCTCGTTGAGATCCATCAATCGCGCCAGCATCAGCGGGCCCATTTCGGACACGGTCGTGCGAACTGGATGGCCGCTCTCACCAAAAAGATCCCAGAACTGAACCGGATTGTCCGAATAGACCCATTC
>DASUDM010000121.1:0-7078 GCA_036275575.1 Sphingorhabdus sp.
CAACAGCAGCACCGGTCGGTGCGGACGCTCGTAAGAAACGTTCAATCAGGCCGCCTGCAACTCGCCACCGATCACCGAGACACGCTCGGCATGGCGGGTATGGGGGAAATAATCCCATACGGCATGGTGCTGGGTGGCGATGTTATCCCAAATCACCAGCGTGTGCTTGTCCCAACGCACCCGGCATTGGATACGCGGGGTCGATTCTATGTGCTGGAAAAGCATTTCAAGCAACGCCCTGCTTTCCAGCGCGGTGACACCCTGGATTTTGGTCGTGAAACCTCGGTTCACCCACAAAAGCGGCTTACCATTATCCGGGTGAGCAATAACCATCGGGTGCGCGGTGCGGTTATATTCGGTCCCTGCAGCCGGCTCCTTACCATAGGCTTGGCGCCAAGGCAGCGCACCATCATGCACAGCGCTGAGACTGCCGATCAGTTCCTTCACAGGCTCTGAAAGCAGAGCATAAGCTTCGGTCATGCTGGCAAATACCGTGTCGCCGCCGCCGCTTTCAGGCATTTCATGCATGTACAGCAGCGAGGCGCGGATCGGAGCGGGATCGCACGATACATCGGTGTGCCAGCCATCCCCGGCCGCATAAGTCGAACTGGCTGTCGCCTTGACGGTGAGCACAGCCGGATCGGCGCTGCCCGAAGCGGTTGCCAATGGGTGATAATGCAGTTCGCCTGTGCCGAAACAGGCAGCCGCACGTTTATGTTCGGCATGATCAAGTTGTTGATCGCGGAATACCAGAACGCCACGATCAGCCAGCAACCGCCGCAGCGAAGCAGCGGTTACCTCGTCAACCTGCGCCAGGTCGATCCCCGAAACTTCTGCACCGATAACCGGCGTGATGTTTTGCACATTAATGGACATAGCCCTCTCCCACTTCCATTATTGAGCATAATAAGCATATTTTTCAACTTATCAAGTTGTTTTATTTTGCGTGACAAGTTGGTGGAGGCAGCGCTATGAATCCTGCTTGGATCGAACGCAATTTAGGCCGGGGAAAATCAAGTGGCGGTTACAAAAGCTTTGGACATCCGACCCGAAACGAAGGGCGAGCGCACCCGCCGCCGGATCATGGATGAAGCGCGCGCGATGATCGAAGAAATGGGGATCGAGGCAATTTCGCAAGAAGCTGTCGCCCAGCGCATCGGAATCACGCAAAGCGCGCTGCGCCATCACTTCCCCACCAAGGACAGCATGTTCGCTGCGATCTTCGATCACGTCTTCAGCGGCTTTTACCGCTCAGCAGAGCAGGTTTTGCTCGAACCCGCCCATGAACCTCGCCAGAGGCTGATTATGCTGTGCAGGCAGCATCTGGAATATGCCATGACTGAGAGCGATCGGGTCGCCCTCCAATCCTTCGCACACTACCTGTACAAGCCAGACCTGTTGGCCGGCCAAAGTTCATGGTATCATTGGATTGCCGGGCATTATGCGACGCTGCTCGCATCCATTCGGCCAGATCTGGACGAGGTAGAACTGAATGGGCGGGCGTTGGCGATGCTGACAATGTGCATCGGCGCATGGGTAACAACTGGGCGTTCGCGCCCGTCTTGGCCAGTACTGTCTGGAGGTCAAGCTATTACGGCGTTGCTTGCCGCCATTGAGCATCTAATCGACAGCTAGCTCATCGATGGAACCATAGGTTGTACCCCACGAGCGCTGCCCGCCAATATTCGTCAGGCAAATGCCAACACGCTTGTCAGAATGAAGCGCACAAGATCCGCCTGGCCGCGCACTCCGGTTTTCGCATAGACTTTTTTCGAATAGTTGCGGGCTGTTTCTATTGTCAGTCCAAGGCTTTGCGCGGCCTCGGCGATAGTGAGGCCCCGGGCGAGGGCGACGGCCAATCGCGCCTCGCTTGGTAACAGCCCGAACAGCTCGGCCAATTGTTCCTGACGGCTGGAAAGGCTGCGGTTGTCGCCTTGAATGTAGACTGTCGCAGCATTGCCTGAATCCAAGGAACTTGGTGGCGCGGGCACAAAAAGCAGATCCACCCAAGGATCCTGGCTAATGTTCAGAGCCCTAACTTCAGCAGAACCGCCTGAAAGGATCGCTCGCAAGGCGGCAGACAAGCCGCGGTCTGTTTGCGGATTGGTGGCAATCAACCGACCGCTCCTTGTGCGTTTCAGCCCGGCGCCGTGCTGCAAGAGCTTCTGGGCTTCGGGACTTGTCTCGGATATGGTGGCATCGGCATTGAGACGGATCCAGCCGAAGTTACGGTGTCCCATTTCCTGCGGGACCAGCATCGCGGAGGCCTTTTGTCGCTCAATTTCAGCGTAACTGCGCAACGACCTGCGCAAATGCGGCGCCATGCGGCTAAGCAACGCGCTGTCGGCAGGAGCAAATGTTGCGTCTTGTGCCGACAGTTCAAGCACAGCGCGGAGCCCGCCGGGTTCGGTAACAAACAGGATGCGCGCGTCTTTGGCCGGATGTTGGTCGTTGTGAGTGCGGTTTGCCCATCGGCCAAACGGCGTGCGAAGTTCGGAAAGCGCATATACACGTTCGTCGCGCAAGTCGCGCAACGACACAGGATCAACATCGCCGAACAAAGAAACGGGCGGCGCTGCAACGCTCGCCTTCGCCGAGAACAGCCTGATCATGCTGTTTTGTGCGTGACCCGGCGGGCGGAAGGATATGTGCGCCCAATCTGCCTGCGTATGTTGGCGTAGCCGGTCGAGAAATGTCTGCCACATCGGCTGCTCGAATGGCCCGTCGTAGAGAGCAGGCAAAAGATCGGTTTCATCGAGAATAGGATTCATTGTCACCATACTCCCAAATGGGAGGTTATTTGTCCAGCCATTGGCGCTATGTGGCCCAAGAAAAGGCAAAACAGCGAAGCAAGGATTGGCTTCATGACTTCCAGACTAACCCATCTCGAACGGCTCGAAGCGGAAGCCATCCACATCATCCGCGAAGTCGTTGCCGAGGCAGACAACCCTGTCATGCTCTACTCGGTAGGCAAGGATAGCGCGGTGATGCTGCATCTGGCGCGGAAAGCCTTTTTCCCGAGCCCCCCGCCCTTCCCGCTGCTGCATGTCGATACTACTTGGAAGTTCAAGGACATGTACGCGCTGCGTGACAGGATGGCCGCCGAAAGCGGTATGGAGCTGCTGGTTTACCAAAATCCGGAAGCCGAAGAGCGGGGAATCAACCCTTTCGATCATGGACCTTTGCATACCGACATGTGGAAAACCGAGGGCCTGAAGCAGGCTTTGGACAAATGGGGGTTTGATGCAGCCTTTGGCGGCGCCCGGCGGGATGAGGAAAAAAGCCGGGCAAAAGAGCGCATCTTTTCCTTCCGCACGGCTTCGCACGGGTGGGATCCGAAAAACCAGCGCCCCGAATTGTGGAACCTTTATAACGCGCGCAAAAACAAGGGGGAATCGATCCGCATTTTCCCTATCTCGAACTGGACCGAACTCGACATCTGGCAATATATCCAGTTGAACGACATTCCTATCGTGCCGCTCTATTTTGCGGAAAAGCGCCCTACCTATATCTGGGAGGGGCAATTGTTCATGGCGGACGATGTCGAGCGACTGGAAAAAGTGCTCGGAAAGAAACCAGAGATTACCGAACGCTCGGTGCGGTTCCGTACGCTTGGCTGTTTTCCGCTGACCGGCGCTGTCGAAAGCGAAGCCAGAACGCTTTCCGAAGTTATCCAGGAAACACTTTTGACCACCACCTCCGAACGACAGGGGCGGGTGATCGACAAGGATGCCGGTGGCGCCGGGATGGAAGTGAAAAAGCAGCAGGGGTATTTCTGATGGACGACCCAGTCATCTACAAGACCGATGCGCTCATCGCCGAAGACATCGATGCCTATCTGGACCAGCACCAGCACAAGACAATGCTGCGGTTCATCACATGTGGTTCGGTGGACGATGGCAAATCGACCCTGATCGGAAGGCTGCTGTACGATTCCAAGATGATCTTCGAGGATCAGTTGGCGGCATTGGAAAGCGACAGCAAGAAAGTCGGCACGCAGGGGCAGGATATCGACTTTGCGCTGCTCGTCGACGGCCTCGCGGCCGAGCGTGAACAGGGCATAACGATCGACGTCGCCTATCGCTTTTTCAACACCGAGAAGCGCAAGTTCATCGTCGCCGACTGCCCCGGGCACGAGCAATATACCCGCAACATGATCACCGGCGCGTCGACGGCGGACCTGGCTGTCATCCTGGTCGATGCGCGCAAGGGCGTATTGGTCCAAACGCGCCGCCATTCTTATCTGTGCCATCTTATCGGCATCCGGAACATTGTTCTCGCGGTGAACAAGATGGACCTTGTCGACTATAGCCAGCAACAATTCGACGCCATCGTCGCCGACTATGCCGAATTTGCGCGGAGCATCGGGATCGAAAGCTTCACAGCGATGCCGATTTCGGGATTCAAGGGCGACAATATCACGTCAAAATCCGCGAACACGACGTGGTATCAAGGCCCGACGTTGATCGAGCATCTGGAAACGGTTGAAGTTCTGACATCAATCGATGCGGACAAACCTTTTCGCCTGCCCGTCCAATGGGTTAACCGTCCCAATCTGGATTTTCGGGGCTTCTCCGGAATGATTGCAACGGGAAGCATCAAAACCGGCGATCAGGTGCGCGTGCTGCCATCGGGCAAGACGAGCCATGTCAGCCGGATCGTCACGATGGATGGCGATCTTGACCAAGCTATTGCCGGTCAATCGGTAACACTGTGCTTTGCTGACGAAATCGATTGTTCACGCGGAGACGTAATCGCCGTGGCAGACAATCCGCCGCAAGCGAGTGACCAGTTCCAGGCGACCCTCGTCTGGCTCAACGATGATCCCATGCATGTCGGGCGGGCCTATTGGCTCAAAATCGGATCGCAGACCGTTTCGGTAACTGTCCAGCAACCCAAATATGCGGTCAACGTCAACACGATGGAGCATATCGCGGTCAAAACGCTTGATCTCAACGCGATTGGAGTTGCCGAGATTGCGACCGATCGACCGATCGTTTTCGAACCCTATGCCGATAACCGCGCTTTGGGCGGGTTCATCCTTATCGACAAGATCACCAACGCCACCGTCGCCGCCGGAATGATACATTTCTCGCTGCGGCGTGCACAAAATGTGCATTGGCAACCGACCGACATCACCCGCGAAGAACATGCCCGACTAAAGAACCAGACCCCTAAAGTCCTGTGGTTCACCGGTCTTTCCGGTGCTGGAAAATCGACCATCGCAAACGAGGTGGAAAAGCGGCTCAACCTGATGAACCGCCACACCTTCCTGCTCGATGGCGACAATGTGCGCCATGGCCTCAACAAGGATCTCGGTTTTACTGAAGCCGACCGTATCGAAAATATCCGCCGGGTTGGTGAAGTTGCCAAGCTGATGGCCGATGCAGGGCTGATTGTATTGACGGCATTTATCTCACCCTTCCGCGCCGAGCGCGAAATGGTTCGCGAAATGCTTCCCGAAGGCGAGTTCATCGAGATTTATGTCGATACGCCATTGGCAGTTGCCGAAAGCCGCGACGTCAAGGGTCTCTACAAAAAGGCGCGTAGCGGCCAATTGAAGAACTTCACCGGTATCGATAGCCCCTATGAGCCACCCGAGGCTCCGGAAATTCGGGTGAACACGGCAGAAATGAGTGCCGAAGAGGCAGCCGAGTTTATCATTCGCCAATTGCTGCCACTGAAGTAACAGGTTAGGTCTTGGCGATGAATGATGCAGAATTAGCGGCACATCTGGCGGAAATGGCCGGCCGGATATTGATCGAAGTGCGTGCTTCGGGCCTGTTTGGCGAAAAGGCCCTGGGTCGGGCTGGCGATTCCACTGCGAACCAGTTTTTGTGTCATGCCATCAGGGAACAGCGGCCAGAAGACGGACTGCTTTCCGAAGAGGAAAAGGACAATTTTGACCGGCTTTCCAAAAACCGTGTCTGGATTATCGATCCGGTGGATGGAACACGCGAATATGGCGAAGCGCGTTCAGACTGGGCCGTGCATGTGGCACTCGCCATTGATGGAGTGCCGACCACCGGTGCTGTTGCCTTGCCTGATTTGGGGTTGGTGCTGAGAAGCGATACACCTGTGGTTTTGCCCGATGCACCCCAAACATTGCGCATGCTTGTAAGCCGCACGCGTCCCGCACCGGAAGCCGTGGCGGTAGCGGAAGCTATCGGGGCCGAGCTTGTTCCGATGGGCTCGGCAGGCGCAAAGGCGATGGCGGTCGTTAGGGGCGAAGCGGATATCTATCTGCACACCGGCGGCCAGTTTGAATGGGATAGTTGCGCACCGGTTGCGGTCGCCCTTGCAAATGGCCTTCACGCCAGCAGGGTGGATGGCAGCCCGCTGGTCTATAACCAGAGCAACACCTATATGCCCGACCTTTTGATCTGCCGGAAAGAGCATGCAGCATCGCTGCTTGAGCAGGTCGCAAAAGTAGAGCTGCCTGCTGCTTGATCGCTAGCTAGCTGCCCTTGTTCGCCAGACTGGCCAAAGGCACGCATTACGGCGAACCGCCAGACCGCAATCAGGCCGCGGCCTTGCGCTGCTTTTCCAGTTTCTTGAGCACCATCTGCCGCTTCAGGCGCGACAGGTGATCAATGAAGAGAATGCCTTCGAGATGGTCCATCTCATGCTGGAGGCAAGTGGCCATCAGGCCTTCCATTTCTTCCTCATGCACATTGCCATCCAGATCCTGCCAACGGGCACGAATGCGTGCAGGGCGTTCGACTTCGGCAAATTGGTCCGGAACTGACAGGCAACCCTCGGTATAGGTTGAATGATCTTCCGACGGATCAAGGATTTCCGGATTGATGAAAATGCGCGGATTGCGAACCACTTCATGGTCGTGATTGCAATGCTCGCCATGCTCATGGTCATGCTCTGCCGGTTCTTGCAGGTCGATCACCAATATCCGCTTCGGCACGCCAACCTGAATCGCAGCAAGGCCAATCCCGGGCGCGTCGTACATCGTGTCAAACATGTCCTCGACGAGCTTTTTCAACCCCTCGTCAAATTCGGTGACAGGGGTCGAAATGGTTTTGAGCCGCGGATCGGGCACTTCAAGAATAGGTAATATGGCCAT
>DASUDM010000122.1:0-3686 GCA_036275575.1 Sphingorhabdus sp.
AGCGCTTCGTCATCGCTTTCGCTTTGGCGTTTTCAGTCGTGCCCGCAGTGGCACAAGAAGGCCCGCCTCCGCCGCTTGCCAACCAGCAACTTGCTGATCCGGCACCGGAGGCGCGCGCGCTGGAATTGATGCAAAGGCTGCGCTGCATCCAGTGCCAGGGTCAGTCGATCCACGATAGCGATGCACCAATTGCAGCCGCGATGCGCCATGAAGTGCGCGAGCGTATCAAGGCAGGGCAAAGCGAGGCCGAAATCGAGAGCTGGTTGATCGAGCGTTATGGTGATTGGATCAGCTTCGCACCCCCCGCGTCCGGAAGCGGATTGATCCTGTGGCTATTGCCATTGCTATTGTTGGGTGGAGCGTTGTTGGTCGCGCGCGGCCGCTTTGGAAAGCGCGGTTCATGATCGGTTGGATTATCATGGTCGGCGCCGGGCTCGCCTCTGCACTCGCGATCCTCGCTTTTGCCAAGGGCCGCCGCCAGCTTTGGCAACCAGTCGCAGCAACCGTGGTGCTTGCGATGGCTGGTTATGCTTGGCAGGGCAGACCGGATCTCCAGTCGTCACCCGCGCAACCGATAGCCGCCGAACGCGGTGCGGCCGAAGCTTTGCTCAAAATGCGCAGCGACATGGACCAGAATTTCGGTGTCGCGAAAATGTGGCTGGTGACGGCAGACGGATTTGCCCGCAATGGCAGCTATGCTGCAGCAGCTGGCTATATTCAGGCTGGATTGCGCGAGCATCCGGAAAATGCCGACCTTTGGTCGGCACTGGGTTTGGTGCTCATGCTCGCCTCCGACGGAGAGATCACGCCTCCCGCAAAACTCGCCTTTGACAAGGCACGGAAGCTGGCGCCAAACCTGCCAGCACCTGATTATTTCGAAGGGCTTGCAGCGCTTTTTGAACGCAAACCTGATGTCACCATCGTGAAATGGCGATCGCTTTTGGAACGCGCTTCACCGCAGGCGAAATGGCGTCCGGCGGTTGAGTCGCAGCTTGCAGGGCTTGAGTCGTTGTTGGCTGGGACGCCACAGCCCACCGTCGATAATCAAAATCCATAAAATTCAGTAGGATATAATTCGCGAATTTACAGCGATAGTGCGTTGTTTGGGCTATAGTGTCGTGCTATCGGCGCGCGCTGCGTCCCGTATGGCGCGAAGTGGCCGATAAATTCGCCTTTGGGGTGCGCATGGCAAATAGCGAAACCGACAATTCCGAAAATCACCAGGAACATTCAGGCCACGGCCATAAAAAGGCTTCGCTGCTGACGCTGTGCGTCGGCACGGTGGGGGTTGTGTTTGGCGATATCGGTACCAGCCCCATTTATGCATTTCGCGAGACTTTTGCCGGGCATCACCCGATCGAGCCCGATCCGATGCACATCACCGGTGTACTTAGCCTGGTGTTCTGGTCGATGATGCTGGTGGTGACTTTCAAATATGTCTTCACGATCATGAAAGCGGACAACAAAGGCGAGGGTGGTAGCCTCGCTTTGCTCGCTCTGATCAGCCGAAAAACCCAAGGTGAGAAATGGACGGCGCCCATCATCATGTTGGGCGTTTTTGCGACTGCGCTTTTCTATGGTGATTCCATGATCACCCCGGCGATGTCGGTACTCTCGGCGACCGAGGGTCTCAATTATGTGCATCCCGGGTTCAAAGGATGGGTTCTACCGATAGCATTGGCCATTCTGGTCGGCCTCTTCGCCATACAGGCACGGGGAACGGCCAAGGTTGGCGCTCTCTTCGGACCCATCATGGTCATGTATTTTGCGACGCTTTCCGCACTCGGGCTGATTCACTTGATCAAGATGCCCGAAATCGTGCTCCACACGCTCAACCCGTGGAATGCGATCAACTTCTTCTATGTCGATGGCCTGCGCGCATTCATTTCGCTTGGTGCCGTGGTTCTCGCGGTGACCGGAGCCGAAGCGCTATATGCCGATATGGGCCATTTCGGCCGCC
Organism: Sphingorhabdus sp.; assembly: GCA_036275575.1. GTDB lineage: Bacteria > Pseudomonadota > Alphaproteobacteria > Sphingomonadales > Sphingomonadaceae > Sphingorhabdus_B. The sequence goes on from DASUDM010000122.1 coordinate 1,961, forward strand.
GCCCAATCAAGTTTTCCTGGCTGTGGTTTGTGCTCCCTGCGCTGATGCTGAACTATATGGGGCAGGGGGCGATGATCCTGTCGATGACACCGGCCGAGGCACAAATGGCGATCAAGGATCCATTCTTCCTGATGCTTCCCGGCGATCTGCGTCTGCCAATTGTGTTCCTTGTGATCCTTGCGACAATCATCGCCAGTCAGGCCGTCATTTCTGGCGCATTCTCTTTGACCCAGCAAGCGATCCAGCTCGGCTTCATGCCGCGGTTACGCATATTGCACACCAGCGAGAGCGAGGCGGGCCAGATCTATATCCCCGCGATCAACTGGGGCCTGATGATCATGGTGATCGTTCTTGTCCTTTTCTTCCGTTCTTCGAGCAATCTGGCTGCAGCCTATGGCATCGCAGTGACCGGCGCGATGTTCATCGATACCTGCCTGATTTCGGTTGTCCTGCTCAGCCTTTGGAAATGGCCCAAGTGGAAGGCACTGCCCATTCTCGCAGTGTTTTTCATCGTCGATATCGCCTATTTTGGCGCCAACCTGCTCAAGGTGCCGCAGGGCGGCTATTTCCCGCTCGTCATCGGGTTGATCATCTTCACATTGCTCACCACCTGGTCGCGCGGACGGGCCTTGATGCGCGAGCGCATGGCGGAAAGCACGATGCCGATGGAAATCTTCATCAAATCGGCTAGCGGCAGCGCCCAGCGTGTGCCGGGGACGGCGATTTTCATGGCGTCAACCAGTGCCGGCGTGCCATCGGCCTTGCTGCACAACATTAAGCATAACCGCATCTTGCATGAACGAGTGATAATCCTGACGGTGAACATCGCAGAAATGCCCTACGTTGATGAGAGCAAGCGTGCCACCTGCAAGACTCTGGGCGAAGGATTCTACAGGGTTGTGTTGAACTATGGCTTCCTTGAGGAAACCGATGTTCCCACGGCGCTTGCCAAAGTCGATCTCTGCGGTCCGCCGTTTGACATGATGCAAACAAGCTTTTTCCTGTCGCGCCAGACGCTGATTGCATCCAAGGTTCCGGGAATGGCGATTTGGCGTGAAAAGATATTCGCTTGGATGCTGCGCAACGCCGCCAACGCTATGGAGTTTTTCAAACTGCCGACCAACCGCGTCGTGGAACTTGGAAGCCAAGTCGAAATCTAGTCCATATCGGAGTAATATTTCGAAGTTCGTTGCTTCTATTGATAATGCGATATAGAACAAAAAAGGAACTATAGGAATCTAGAACTTTGGAAATAGCGCCGACCTTGCTGCTTTTGTTTGAAGTTTCGCAGGAAGAAGTGCGATCCAAGTTTGATGAACTACTTTCCAAATCTACTGATATCGATCTTGGGCAAGCAGAGCGATCGGGTGATAGTGGCTCGGTACTTGTTTTCCGGGGCCTGACTTTTCAATCTGAGTGGAACCCGAAAGGGGCCTTGGTGTCAGAACGGCGCAAGGTTTTTTCAGCACTATGCGACGAAGCTGTTCGCTCGGTCCTCGCTGTTTCGCCGCACGCACATATAGCGGGTGGCTTAGCAGTGCCGGAAATCGCCAAGATATTCCTGCAGTTTGGCGCGATCTGCGCTCGAACTTTAGGTGCTGTTGCGGTGGTGTGGCGCTCGACTGCGCTGCAATCAAGCACAGACTATTTTGCTGAAGTTGTTGAATCCTACGCCGCTGGTGGCGTTTTCCCCGTTTTGCCAATTGTTGACTTTGCATTTGAAGAG
>DASUDM010000123.1:0-2874 GCA_036275575.1 Sphingorhabdus sp.
GAAGCGGCGACCCAGGGTTGCCAAGCAGTGCCGATTGCTTGTTCGCTATTCATGTTCATTTCCTGATCCTTTTTGCTTTGCCGGTTCAATCGGCGTCGACGAGAACGATCTCGCTGTCCTCGACTGCGGTGATGGTGATGGTACCTGAGGTAATCGCGACGCCGTCGCGGGCATCAGCTCTCTGGCCATCAACCTCTATCGCGCCGGTTGCCGGAACGAGATAGGCATAACGCCGTTCGCCGACCGTATAGGTCAGGTTTTCACCAGCCTTCAGCGTTGCGCCGAGTACGCGTGCATCGGTACGGATCGGGAGTGCGTCGCGGTCTTCCTCAAAGCCGCTGGCGAGCACTTGCCATGCACCCGAACGGTCACTTTTCGGGAACGGCTTGGTTCCCCAACTGGGGGCGCCGCCGGTGCGTTTGGGGACGATCCATATCTGGAACAGGGTGGTTGCTTCGTCTTCCAGATTATATTCGGCGTGGCGGATGCCGGTGCCAGCACTCATCACCTGAACATCGCCTGCGGCGGTGCGGCCCTTGTTACCCAGGCTGTCCTGGTGGGTGATCGCACCGGTACGGATATAGGTAATGATTTCCATGTCCGCATGCGGGTGCGGCGGGAAGCCGGTTTGCGGCTGGATGATGTCGTCATTCCAGACGCGAAGGCTACCCCAGCTCATCCGGTCGGGGTCATAATAGTTGGCGAAGGAGAAATGGTGGTGCGCGTCGAGCCAACCATGATTGGCCCCGCCAAGGCTGGCGAAGGGGCGGATTTCCACTTTTGCTTTGCTGTCGATCATTGCGAAACACCTTACCTATGTTGTGGCTTTTGTATGGGGCCAAGATAGGCAAGCGAATTGGGATTGAAATAGAAACATTGGAAACCTATTGTTTCCATTTATGCGATTACCTGATTTTGAAGCCTGGTCGATTTTCGCAACGGTGGCCGCCGAGGGCGGCTTTTCGCGCGCGGCGGAATTGCTCGGCTTTTCTAAGGCTACGATATCGAAAGCCGTCTCGCGGCTGGAAGCACATGTCGGCGCACCTTTATTCCATCGCACGTCGCGGCGGCTGGTGCTGAGCGAGAGTGGTGCGGCATTGCTCGAGCAGGCCAAGGCGATCGTCGCCGCAGGCGAAGCCGCCGAGGAAGCCGCCCGCGACGAAGCCAGCGAACCCGTTGGGCAGATCCGCCTCGCCGCACCGATGAGTTATGGCATCAGCCGGGTCGCGCCATTGCTGTCTGAATTCCTGTGCAGCCATCGCGGGATCAACATCGACATGCACCTGTCGGACGCCAAGGTGGACCTGATCGGCGAGCGTTTCGATCTCGCCCTGCGCATCGGCGCACTGCCCGACAGTTCCTTGCGCGCGCGGCGGCTGCGCGGGGTTAAGTCATATGTAATCGCCAGCCCGTCCTATCTCGAAGCCAATGGCGAACCGCACCATCCGGCGCAACTCGGCGAGCACCGCTGCATCAGCTATTCGCTGTCTTCGACCCCGGAAATATGGCGATTTACCGGTCCGGATGGCAGCGAAGCGGTGGTGCGGCTGCAAGGGCCCTTGCGCGTCAACAATGGCGAGGCAATGTTACCCGCGCTGTGCGCCGGGCTTGGGATCGGAACATTGCCTGACTTCATATGCGAAAAGGAAATAGCAACAGGCCGCCTGAAGCCCATCTTGACCGACTGGAAGGCGCCGCCAATTGCTATCCATATCGTCACACCACCCAGCAGCTTTCGTCCGCGCAGGGTGACCGCATTGATTGAATTTTTGGCAGAGAAATTGTCGGCGGCTTGATTAGCCGCGCTTTCGGAAGGGCCAGTCCGTCACCTCACCGACCCACAAGGCCAGCCAGATGATCAACGGCTGCGCTGCCAACCGGGGACCATGATACCACCAGCTCATTGTCGCCCCACCCATCGCGATGTTGTTGAAGGCGTGGTTGAAATTGGCTGGCCATACGCACAACGCATAAAGAGCAAGGCCTATACCCGCAGCAGGTCGCGCCCAACTGATCCATGCGCGCGGGATAAACAGGCCGACCGCCCCGGCCAATTCGGCAACACCCGTCAGCGCGACCACTTCAGCCGGAAAGGGCACCCAATCGGGCGTGATTGCCAGAAACACCTCTGGATTGCGCAAATGCGCGACCCCGGCAAAGACATAGAATAGCGCCAGCAGCACCCGCAGCGCGGTGCGGATCATGCGACAGCAGGCTCGAGCAGCCGCAACGTCCCGGCGTCGGCGTCAATTTCTGCCCGCACCCCCTGAGGTATCGTGAACTGGTCCGAAATATGCCCGAACCATGCCCCTTCGAAGGCCGGGATACCCAGTGGTTCAAAATGCTGACGCAAGATCGAATTGAGCGTGAAACTGCTGCCATCGGGATTGCGGCAATTGGTGCATTGGCCAAAAACGACGCCCGCCAGCCCTTTGAGCACGCCCGCCTGCCCCAATTGGGTCAGCATGCGGTCGATGCGATATTCGGCCTCGTCAATATCCTCGAGGAACAGGATCGCGCCGGTAAAGTCGGGCAGATAAGGCGTGCCTGCGAGCGCGGTCAGCACCGTCAGATTGCCGCCGAGCAACTGCCCCTGCGCCTTGCCGCCACGGATTTTGATCGTCCGCCAGCGCCGCTGGACCAGCCTGTCCTCGGTCGCCTTCGGGTTTTCGAACAAGGGCGTCTCGCCATCAAAGGCAATGCTTTTGAAGCTTTCAACCGAAGCCCGCCCCCAAGCGCTGCTGGCATTGGGCCCGTGCAGCGTCACCGCCCCGCCCTTCGCCGCAATCGCCATGTGCAGCGCGGTGATGTCGCTATAACCGATCAGGAATTTGGGATTGGCACGCACCACATCCCAATCGACAAAGGGCAAGG
>DASUDM010000124.1:0-3435 GCA_036275575.1 Sphingorhabdus sp.
GTTGTCGGCGTGTTTGAAAATATGCGCGGCAAGTTCACGCCCGATCGGTTGTTTGCGGCCACCAAGGCGCTGTTTTCCGCAGATGCCGTGCGCATTTTGCGCACCTCGCCGGTGGACGACGGTGCCGATGCGGACGTGAGGCTGGCCAAGGCGTTGACCGATCCGGTATCGGCGGCATCGTCGGTTCGGCTTTCTGGCAATGCCATCACATTCGATGATTTGCCCAAGCTGGGGGCGCCGTCGCAGATTGTGGCGCGCAACCGGCTGCAGCGGCTTGAGATGGAATCGGTCGAACTTTCCAATGGCGTGCGTGCATTGCTGTTCCCTAACAAGGCGGAAAGCGGGCAGGTGCGCGTGCTTGTGCGCTTTGGCCGCGGCTATCAGGCGCTTGATCCGTCAAAGGCGGGCCTGATGTGGTCGGGCCCGGGCGTTATCAGCGAAAGCGGCGTTGGTAAGTTCAGCCGCACGCAGATCGACCAGCTGGTTAATGGCCGCCGGATAGAGCTTGGCTTCAACGTTGATAATGATGCATTCGAATATGCGGCGACGACCCGTCCGGAAGATTTGGCCGACCAATTGCGGCTCATTGCGGTAAAGATGGAACACCCCAATTGGGATAGCGCGCCGCTTGATCGCGAAAAGGCGCTTGCCATTTCAAGCTATCGCAGTTTCGATATGTCGGCGACCGCGGTGCTGCAGCGCGAACTGCAATATCGCCTGTCAGGCAACGACCTTCGCTGGAAAATCCCGACGCCTGAAGAAGTCAGCAAACTGGATGGCAAGGGTTTCCGGTCATTCTGGGAACCGTTGCTCGCCAGCGGCCCCATTGAAGTCTTGCTGTTCGGTGATTTCGAAACAGAACAGGCGCTCGAAAGCCTGCGTTCGACGATAGGCGCCATGAAACCCCGGACTGCGGCGTCAGTTGCGTCGAAGGCGATGCAAGTGAATTTTCCGGCAGCCAATGCAACGCCGCTGCGCTTTTTGCATAAGGGCCCCAAAGACCAAATGGCTGCGGTTATCGGTTGGCCGACAGGGGCCGGACTGGCCCAGATTGGCGAGGCCCGGCAATTGGAGGTGCTTGCCGCATTGTTCCGAGATCGGCTCTTTGAAAAGTTCCGCTCCGAACAGGCTGCAAGCTATAGCCCTGACGCAACTGCCACCTGGCCCGAAGAGTTCTCATCTGGCGGGTTCCTGATGGCCTATAGCCAGATGCAGCCCAAGGATGCCGACCGCTTCTTTGCCTTCGCCAAATCGGTCGCCGCCGACCTTGCGGCATCACCGGTTAGCCCGGATGAGTTGCAGCGCTCGCTCGAGCCGATCCTGCAATATGTCGAACGTGCAACCACCGGGAATTTGTTCTGGATGAACGAACTAGAAGGCGCCACCTACAATGCCGCGCGCTATGAGGCGCTCGGGCGATTGTATAGCGATTACAGCAAGGTAACACCCGAACAGCTACAGGCACTGGCGCGCAAATATCTGGTCGATGCAAAGGCATGGACGATGGTGGTCGAGCCTGATGCCGAGGCGGTGGCTTCGCGCTGATCCTACTTCCTACTTGTAGGAAATGGGAGTTAGCCTATTCCGGAAACCGATCAAATAGCGGCAGGCTGTGCGCGGTTTCCATCCAGCCCAACCGTTCTGCAACCTGGATATGTGCCGATGGCGGCAAGGCGTCGGGATCGTCGAGAGTTGCGGATTGGATGTCGACAATACCGGGCAGGAACTCTGCGTTGCGATAGTAAAGGCCCGACCCGCATTTGGCGCAGAAACTGCGCATGGCGGCGCCCGAAGAGTTGAACGTTACCGGCTCGCCCTCGATCAACTTAAACTGCGTATCGGCAAAGGCCGCCCATGCGACCATCGGGGCGCCGGACGATTTGCGGCAATCGTTGCAGTGGCAAAGCGCCACATGCTGGGGTTCGCCGGTAACTTCATAACGCACAGCGCCACACTGGCAGCCACCTTGATATGTCATGCAATGTCTCCTTCCTGCAGCGACTCACATAGCAGGAAAGTGAGAACAATTATAGAACATATTTGGAGAGGTCGGCGTCCTTGGCAATGCCCGATAGCTGTTGCTCGACATAGGCGGCATCGATCTTGATCGTTTCGCCTTTGCGATCTTCGGCATCAAAACTGATGTCTTCAAGCAAGCGTTCCATCACCGTTTGCAGGCGGCGTGCGCCGATATTCTCGACGCTTTCATTCACCTGCGCAGCGATACGGGCGAGCGCTGCGATGGCATCATCGGTGAATTCGAGCGCGACATCTTCGGTACCCAGCAGCGCCACATATTGGTGCGGCAGATTGGCTTTGGTCTGCGAAAGGATGCGGACAAAGTCCTCCTGCGTCAGCGCGGTCAGCTCGACGCGGATCGGCAGGCGACCCTGCAATTCGGGCAGCATGTCGCTTGGCTTCGAGACATGGAACGCACCGCTGGCAATGAAGAGCACATGGTCGGTCTTCATCGGACCATATTTGGTGGCGACCGTCGTGCCTTCGATCAAGGGGAGAAGATCACGCTGGACGCCCTCACGGCTGACCGAACCGCCACGCACGTCGCTGACGGCAATCTTGTCGATTTCATCGAGGAAGACGATGCCGTTTGCCTCTGCATCTGCGATGGCAGTGCGCGCTACATCATCCTGGTCGAGGCGCTTTTCGGTTTCTTCGTCGACCAGCTTGGCCCAAGCTTCGGGCACTTTCATCTTGCGGCGCTTCTGGTTATTCTGGCCGAACGCCTTGCCCATCATTTCGCCGATGTTGATCATGCCGACCCCCCCCATTCCGGGAATTTCCATCGGCATGCGCGGGGCATCGGTGACTTCGATTTCGATTTCAACATCGTCCATGTGCCGGTCGCGGATGCGCTGGCGAAATGCTTCGCGCGTGGCTTCGCTCGCGGTGTCACCAGCCAAGGGCTTCAAAATGCGTTCCATGGCAGCCGCCTCGGCGGCTTCGCGCACGACTTCGCGGCGGCGATCTTTTTCGAGTCGGATCGCCTCTTCGACCAGATCGCGGGCAATTTGTTCGACATCGCGGCCGACATAGCCAACCTCGGTGAACTTGGTTGCCTCGACCTTGATGAACGGCGCATCGGCCAGCTTGGCAAGGCGGCGGCTGATCTCGGTCTTGCCGCAACCCGTGGGGCCGATCATCAGGATGTTCTTGGGCGTCACTTCGTCGCGCAGTTCGGCAGGCAGCCGTTGGCGGCGCCAGCGGTTGCGCAGTGCTACCGCGACCGCGCGTTTCGCATCAGCTTGACCGATGATATGTTCGTCCAACGCGGCGACAATCGCCTTGGGAGTAAGGTTCTGGCTCATTCTATGGGGTTCCTGTGGATCAGCTGACGCTGTCCATGCTTTCGACCGTCAACTGGTCGTTGGTGTAGACGCAGATTTCGGCGGCAATCTTCATGGCGTGGCGCGCCTG
>DASUDM010000125.1:0-2964 GCA_036275575.1 Sphingorhabdus sp.
CGGCGGCAACCTTCCCGCCGGTTCTGAATCTGGCGGTTATGATGCTTCGGCGATCGAGGTACTCGAAGGGCTGGAGCCTGTCCGGCGTCGGCCGGGCATGTATATCGGCGGCACCGACGAACGGGCGCTGCACCACCTTGCGGCCGAGGTCCTCGACAACAGCATGGACGAGGCAGTTGCGGGCCACGCCACACGCATCGAAATCGTGCTTGGCGTCGGCAACCGGTTGACCATCACCGACAATGGCCGCGGCATTCCCGTGGATCCACATCCCAAATTCCCCGGCAAATCGGCACTCGAAGTCATCATGACCACGCTGCATTCGGGCGGCAAGTTCGAGGGCAAGGCCTATGCGACCTCGGGTGGTTTGCACGGTGTCGGCGTCTCGGTCGTGAACGCGCTGTCAACCGACACGGTCGTCGAGGTTGCGCGCAACAAGCAGCTTTACCGCCAGCGCTTTGCCAAAGGACATGCGCAAGGCGGGCTGGAGGAATTGGGCCCCACCCCGAACCGCCGCGGCACAACCATAGCTTTTACGCCTGATCCGGAAATTTTCGGCGCCGACGCGAAGTTCAAGCCTGCACGTCTCTTCCGCCTTGCGCGCTCGAAGGCTTATCTTTTCGCTGGCGTCGAAATCCGCTGGAAATGCGATCCGGAGCTGGCGAACGAGGATGTGCCGCAAGAGGCGGTGTTCCAGTTCCCCGGCGGTCTTGCCGATCACCTGAAGGAGCAGCTTGGCAGCCGCAACTGCGTCACCAGCGAATTCTTCCACGGCAACCAGACCTTCCCCGACGATCAGGGCCGTGTCGAATGGGCAGTCGCTTGGCCGCTTTATTCGGATGGCAGCTATAGCTGGTATTGCAACACCATCCCGACCCCCGATGGCGGCACCCATGAGGCGGGTGTGCGCGCCGCGCTGACCAAGGGGCTGCGCGCCTTTGGCGAACTGGTGGGGAATAAGAAAGCGGCGCAGATCACCGCCGATGATATCTTCAACGAAGCCGAGCTGATGCTTTCGGTCTTCATCCGCAACCCGCAATTCCAGAGCCAGACCAAGGACCGGCTGACCAGCCCGGAGGCCGCGCGCCTTGTCGAAAATGCGGTGCGCGACCATTTCGACCACTTCCTCACCGACAATATGGAACGCGGTAAGGCTATGCTTGGCTTCATCCTCGAAAAGGTTGAAGACCGGCTGAAGCGAAAGGCCGAGCGCGAGGTGAAGCGCAAGACTGCGACCAGCGGCAAGAAGGTGCGCCTGCCGGGCAAGTTGACAGACTGCGCGTCGGACGATCCCAACGGCACCGAACTCTTCATTGTTGAAGGTGACAGCGCGGGAGGCAGCGCGAAACAAGCGCGCGACCGCAAGACGCAGGCAATCCTGCCGATCCGAGGCAAGATTCTGAACGTCGCTTCGGCAACGATGGACAAAATTCGCGCCAATCAGGAAATCGCCGACCTCGGCCTCGCATTGGGTTGCGGCACGCGCAAAGATTGCGACCCGGATAATCTGCGGTACGACCGCATCATCATCATGACCGATGCCGATGTCGATGGCGCGCATATCGCAACGCTGTTGATGACATTCTTTTTCCAGGAAATGCCCGCTATCGTTGAGCGTGGCCATCTCTACCTCGCGCGCCCGCCGCTTTATCGCCTGACCGCTGGCAGTCTCAGCGCCTATGCGCAGGACGATGCCCACCGCGCCGAGCTGGAAGCGACCATGTTCAAAGGCAAGAAGGTCGAGGTCGGCAGGTTCAAGGGCCTTGGCGAGATGAACCCGAGCCAGCTCCGCGAAACCACGATGGATCCCAAAACCCGATCGCTAATCCGCATCACTTTGCCGCACGAATATCAGAAGCAGGCCGCGGTGAAGGAGCGCGTTGAGCAGCTGATGGGCAAAAGCCCGGAAGCCCGCTTCCGTTTCATCCAGGAACATGCGACAACTTTGGACGAGGAAGCAATCGACGCCTGAGGAGGGCATGAACATGCGCAGATTCCGGACCCTTGCCTTTTTGTTCACCGTGCCGTTCGCCACACTTTCAGTTCCCGCATCCGCAAACGAGCCCGCAAAAACGGCGCAAGAAACACCCGCGACGCCGCTCGATTTGCGCATTGGCCAATTGGTTTCGGTCCTGAATGGCAAGATGGCGCTTGAAGAATTTTTCACTTCCAGCTTCCTGACCGCTGTTCCGCCCGCCCAGTTCAAGGCGATCTCCGAGAGCTTTCTTCAGCAATATGGAGCAGCTGTATCGATTTCCTCGATACAGCGGCATAGCGAAAGCAGTGCCACACTTCAGGTTGAATATGAAAAAGCAATCGCAACTATCGATATTACTGTCGAAACCTCTGGGCCAAATAAAGTAGCAGGATTGCTCGCCAAAGGCTTTGCGCTCAAAGGCGACAGCATCGAAAAGATAAAGGCGGATTTTTCGACACTGCCGGGATCAATCGGTTTCATCGTCCAGAAACTGGCGGATGAAGGTATCGCGACCTTGCATTCCAGCAATGCTGACCGGCAATTCGCGACCGGATCGACCTTCAAGCTTTATGTACTGGCCGAGCTTGCCAGCCAGGTCACTGCAGGTCAGCGGCGATGGTCAGATGTGGTGCCAATCGGGGTTCGCAATTTCAGTTCGACAGCCACTCAAAATTGGCCGCTTGAGACCCCTGTGACTTTGCAAACGCTGGCCACATGGATGATTTCGGTCAGCGACAATGCCGCGACCGATGCCTTGATGCGCGAATTGGGGCGTGAAGCTATCGAAGGCAAGCTGGCAACGATCGGCCACAGCGCGCCCGACAAAGCGCTACCGATGCTGACAACCGTCGAGGCCTTTGCGCTAAAGAGCAATCCGGCGCTGCGCCAACGGTTTGAAAAAGCCGACGAGGCCGGGCAGCGCGACTTGCTGGCCAGCGAACGTGCCGCATTGTCTTATGGTGCGATTGACATGTCGCAACTGGGAT
>DASUDM010000126.1:0-3045 GCA_036275575.1 Sphingorhabdus sp.
TCCTCGCCACGCTTGATCACGGTTTCGTAAAAGGCACGCGCGCCGTGGATGCTTTCTAGCACCACATTAGCAACGACGACATCCTCCAGAAATGCAGGCTTGCGATAGGTGATCTCATGCTTGAGCGCGACCCATGCGCGCTGTGCAACCGCCTCGGGCGGGGCAAGATTGCGCCAATGCTCCAGCACCGCCTCCTGCACCCAATTCAGGTAACGGCTGTTGTTCACATGCCCCATGAAGTCGATATCTTCGGGCAGGATCTTGATCGGGAAAAGATGGGAGAGCGTATTCATTTCGATTCGGAGATACGACCAAAAGGTTACAATTTCCAGTCATCGACGCAAAAACAAGCAATGCCTTTAGTCTAATAAAAGCAATATCTGTCGAGCGAGCTTCCAGTTCCCGTGACATTGCGAAGGTGCCATGGAGAAACGGATGACAAAAGCAGCATCAGACAAATACCGGGACCGGATGCGACGGGTTGTGGACTATATTGACCGCAATCCCGACGCCGATCTGAGCCTGGATCGATTGAGTGCTGTGGCGGCGTTTTCGAAGCATCATTTCCATAGACAGTTCACCGCACTATTCGGCATTCCTGTCTATCGCTTTGTGCAGCTTTCGAGGATGAAACGGGCATCTTATCGGCTCGCTTTCCGCGAGAGGGAAACCGTCACCGAAATTGCACTCGATACCGGCTATGATGCGCCTGACGCATTTGCACGCGCATTTCGCCAGCAATTCGGCCAATCGCCGTCGTCATTCCGCTCTTCGCCCGATTGGGATCTGTGGCTTTCGGCCTTTGAGCCATTCGAGACCTCACGGAGAAGATATATGCAACGCAATTATTCACCCAACGACATTGAAATCATTGCAACCGCAGACATTCCGGTTGCGGTCATGGAGCACCGGGGCAGCGCCCGGAATATCCGTTCAACCATCGAACGCTTCATCGAATGGCGCAAGGCAAGCAACCTCAGCCCTGCCAAACATGCGACCTTCAACATATTCCACAATGATCCACGAACGACCGCTGACGACGACTATCGTCTCGACCTGTGCGTCGCCACGCAAACGTCATTTGACGAAACCGAACAGGGTGTTGTTTCTGGCCTGATTCCCGGCGGTCGGTGTGCAAAACTTCGGATCACAGGAAATCCCGATGATCTGGAGGCGGCCGCGCTGTTCCTCTATCGCGAATGGCTTCCTGAGAGCGGCGAAGAACCGCGGGACTTCCCGCTCTACTGCCAGCGCGTCAGCTTTTTCCCCGATGTGCCAGAGCATGAAGCGATTACGGACCTGTTCCTACCCTTGAAGTAAAAAGCTGATCGGGAAGGCGGTCGATTGCGACAACGATCGCCTTCCAAAATCATAAGGAAAATGCTGCAACCGCCGCGATCTTAAAATATCCTTGCTTGCCAAGTGCGGCATGCTGTGCCTTTAGGCCAAGCATATGACTCAGCCCCGCACGCTCTACCAAAAGATCTGGGACGCGCATGTCGTCTCTGCCCGCGATGATGGCACTTGCCTGATCTTTATCGACAGGCATCTGGTCCACGAAGTGACTAGCCCGCAGGCCTTTGAGGGGCTGCGCGCGGCCGGGCGGAAAGTGCGCCGGCCTGACCTGACGCTGGCCGTGCCCGACCATAACCTGCCGACCACCGCACGGCGCGACGCCAGCGGAGCGCGGATCCCGATTACCGACCCCGAAAGCGCGCAGCAGCTTGAAGCCTTGGAGGCCAACGCCCCCGCCTTCGGCATCCGTTATATTGGCGATGCCGACCGCGAGCAGGGCATCGTCCATGTCGTTGGTCCCGAACAGGGCTTTTCACTGCCCGGTACGACCATTGTCTGCGGCGACAGCCACACTGCTTGTCATGGCGGCCTTGGCGCGCTCGCTTTCGGTATCGGCACCAGCGAGGTCGAGCATGTGCTGGCGACGCAGACGCTGCAGCTTAAGCAATCCAAATCGATGGAAGTCCGTGTCGAGGGTGAGGTCGGCCCGGGCGTGACCGCCAAGGATATCGTGCTCCACATCACCGGCGAACTCGGTGCTGCGGGCGGCACCGGATATGTCATCGAATATACCGGCAGCGCGATCCGCAATCTCAGCATCGAGGGGCGCCTGACCGTCAGCAACATGGCAATCGAGCATGGCGCGCGCGCGGGCCTGTGCGCGCCCGACGAGAAGACCTTCGCCTATCTGAAGGGCCGTCCCATGGCTCCGAAGGGTGCGGATTGGGACGCCGCGGTCGCCTATTGGCGCACGCTGGTGACCGATCCGGGCGCGGCTTATGACAAGGTCGTCGTCATCAATGCCGCCGATATCGCGCCGAGCGTCACCTGGGGCACCAGCCCCGAGGATGTCGTGCCGATCACCGGTACCGTCCCCGATCCGGCAAGCTTTGCCGATCCTTCCAAGCAGGAGGCGGCAGCCAAGAGCCTGGCCTATATGGGCCTCGAACCCGGCACGCCTTTGCGCGATGTCGAGGTGCAGAATATATTCATCGGCAGCTGCACCAACAGTCGCATCGAAGATTTGCGCGCCGCCGCCGCCGTGCTCAAGGGCCGGAAGAAGGCCGCGAATATCCGCTGGGGCATTGTCGTTCCCGGTAGCGGCCTCGTAAAGGCGCAGGCCGAAGCCGAAGGGTTGGACCGCATCTTCATCGACGCAGGCCTCGAATGGCGCGAACCGGGCTGCTCCGCCTGCCTCGGTATGAACCCCGACAAGGTGCCCGCAGGCGAACGCTGCGCCTCCACCAGCAACCGCAATTTCGTCGGCCGGCAAGGGCCGGGTGCGCGGACACATCTTGTCAGCCCCGCGATGGCCGCGGCTGCAGCGGTGACGGGTAGGCTTACAGACGTGCGGGAATTGACCAGCTAAGTCCCAAGGCGGCACATCTTCCTTTGGGCATATTGACTCAAAAACCCTGCTGCGGAATGTAAAACGGCGTCAGGGGGAGATAATGGCAAAACGTCCGGCTAGAAAGAATGCGCAGGCGGCAGAGCCAGTCGAGCATCGCGCGGTAGTGGTGGGCTGGACGC
>DASUDM010000127.1:0-4472 GCA_036275575.1 Sphingorhabdus sp.
TCATCAAGCAAGCCCCATTTGAGCGCCAACCACAATGTCGGCCAGAAAAGCACGAAAAGGGTGAGTGCGCGGATGCGCTGGCCGAAGGGTTCGAGCAATTCTCCGACGCCCCACAGCAGCATGATGCACGCCGCAGCAGCAAACAGCGCGCGCAAGAAACCATGCCCGAAGGGCGAAACCCTGTCCGCCACATAGAGTTCAACTATTGCGAGCAAGGCGGTCAACACCACCGCGGCGGATACGGCTATCGCCATGCCGGTCGCGCCCATTTCGGGCACCAACCAGATGCCCAGGCAAAGCCAGATGGCCAGCCCGGCAAGGCTGTTCGCCAGTGGCAGGCCGCGATGCCCGATCATCTCGATGATGGGGGTGGCTGGGCCAAGTGCAGCCTCTGCCGCCCTTGCAGCCAAGAGGATGATGAGCACCATCAAGGCCGCCTCTGCACCCGGCGCAAACGCGGTCAACAGGTCGGCAGCAATCAGGATCAGGAAACCGGCAAGCGGCACCGCAAGCAGCAACGAAAGATGAGTGGAGAAGCTGTAGAGCGGGGCAATCTCTTTGCGATCTACCGCCGCCTGTGCGGAAGCCAAAGGTGCGAGCACATAGAGGAAGGATTGCCGCACGATGAGCGGGATCGATGCAATCTTTCGTGCAATTCCGAAAAGGCCAGCCGCGGTTGCGCCACCTGCACCGGGGATCATGGCGTTGAGCAAAATCGGCGGCAAATCGTTATAGGCCCGGCGGGCGAGCGCCGGCGGCAACATCGCCATGCCGGTGGCCAGCGTTTCCGCGCGCAGCGATGCGGGCAAAGGCGCACGCAGCAACAATGCTGTATCGAAATAGCGCGCCAGCAATTTCCAGCTCAACCACGCGGTCAGCGCAAGCGACAACAAATGCCCGAACAGCAGCCCTTCAAAGCCGGTACCTGCGAGGAAAAAGCCCGCTGCAAAGATCAACCGGGCGACCTGCTCCCAGAAGATGCGGAGGCGGATTTCGGGGCCAAAGGCGCGCATTGCACGGGCGGCCGCCGTTGCGGTTTCGATGAAGATCCAGAGCGGGAGGCTCCAGGCGAAAATGGCGATGGCCTGGGGAAGTTTTGCTGCATCGCCAGGTGCGCTCGCCACCCAGCTGGCAAGGAGCGGAGCGGATAGCGAAATCGTAACCGCCGCAACAACCCCCAAACCCGTACTGACAAGCAAGGCAAAGCGGACTGCACCATGCTGTTCTTCACGGCTGGAGCTCGACGGGACAATCCGCTGCAATGCCTGACCCAACGCAAGGTCCAGCAGGTTGGCAAGGATGTTCACCGCCGCCCATAGCACGACATAGACGCCATAACCGGTCAGCCCGAACATCCATGTATAGGCAGGTTGGGAAATAACCTCGATCAGCGCGCCGAGCCGCGCGACCGCGGCCAGCCCCGCACCCTTGGCGACATCCTTGCGATCGATGGTCTGCGCCTGCCCTTCGACCAGCGCATCTTCCTGCGGCCCGCTCATTATTCTTCGGTGCGGATCAGCACCGTCTCACCAATCAGCAGGAACAGCAGGAATGGCGCCCACGCCGCGATGAAAGGCGGGTATGCGCCGAGATTACCCATTGCCAGCGCAAAATTATCGGCCACGAAATAGGCAAAGCCCAACGCCATGCCGATTACGGCACGCAGGAATAGAGCGCCCGAACGCGCCAAGCCGAAGGCGGCAACCGCGCCAAGCAAGGGCATGAGAAGCGCCGAAAGCGGGCCGGAAATCTTGTGCCATAATATGCCTTCGAGCGTATCGGTGCGCCGGCCAGCGGCTTTCAAATCGTCGATAGCATTTCGCAGCTGCATGAAGCCCAATGCGTCGCCATCGACTTTCAGCCGGTTGAACCGTTCGGGTTCGATGCCGCGCCCTACGATGATTTCCGGTAATTTCTGTTGCTCGGCCTTGGCCACGTCAAAGATGCGCACATCTTCCAGTTTCCATGCACCGTCCTGCAAAGTGCCTTTCCGGGCCCGTATCACCCGCTTCAGGCTACCCTCCGTTCGTTGGTACACCCGGACATCCTGCAACAGCGTCGCTTCGCCTTTGCCCGAAACCGTGGCCACTTGCACCAGATCGCGTCCTTCGCGCACCCAAACATTGGTACGCATGCCATCATCAATCGGAACAGGACCATATTCAACATCCTGCCAGACCTTGAGTTTGGCTGTCGCTGGCGCCACCACTTTTTCATTGAAAGCAAAGGATATGCCGGCGACCAACAGGCTTGCCGCCAACATCGGCGCGAGGATCTGGTGAGCCGAAAGCCCCGCCGCCTTCATGGCAATGACTTCGCTATTCTGGCTGAGCGTCGCGAAGGTGATCAGCGTCGCCAGCAATACCGAAAAAGGAAGGAAACGGGCTATGATCTGTGGTGCGCGCATTCCGACATAACGCCAGAGGTCTGCTTCGCTATTGCCCGCCACCGACAATATCTTGCCGCTTTCACCCAAAAGATCGAGCGTCTGGAGCACCAACACCAGCATCAGCAAAACGGCAAATGTGCGCACGAGGAACAGCCGCGCCATGTACCAGCCGATCTGTTTCGACGGGAAAAACTGCATGCGCATGGCCTATGCCTCCTGCGCCAGCAGTCGCGACTTGCGACGACCGAAACGGAACATCTTCTTGATGGATTTCCCGGCCTTGGCAGCAAAAACTTCCAATGCACCTATCGGTTGCCCGCCCGGCACATGGGCAATCACGTGGTACATCCACAGGATGAGCGCGGAGAATGCCAGAAAGGGCGCCCATAGTGCGATCGCCGGGTGCACCGTACCCAATGCGCCCATCGATTCCGCATATTCGTTGATCTTGTGGTAGGTGACCACCATCACAATCGACAGGAAAACGCCCAATGCGGACGTCGAACGTTTGGGCGGGATGGCCAAGGCAAGTGCGAGCAACGGCAGAAGCAGCATCATTGCCACCTCCACCATACGGAAATTGAGATTGGCCCAGGCAGCATTGCGCTCACTTTTGGGCCGTTCAATATCGCTTCCGACCTTGACCAGCTCGTTGAGCGTATACTCCCGATCCTTGCCTCCGCGCCCGCGGAACTGCTCGATCTGCGGAAGATCGATCGGCACATCATGATTGGAGAAGCTGAGAACGCGCGGGTTGCGGTAATTGGGTGCATCATGGACCAGCGTGCCATTGGTCAATCGCAAGATGATCGTATCCGGATCGTCGGTTCTTAAGAATTGGCCTTTTTCCGCCGTCACCGAGATGGATTGGCCCTTTTTGGTTTCGGCGAAGACGAACAGACCTGAAAGGTCATTGCCTTTGTTCCGGCTTTCCTCGATCCGGATCGTCAAATTATCACCCAGATTATTGAATTCGCCAACCTTGATTGATGCGCCAAGTGCGCCCGAACGAAGGTCAAAGCGAAGCTCCTCATAGAGATAACGCGACGTGGGCTGGACCCAACCGACAATGGCGAAATTCACCAGCGCCAGCCCGATGGCATAGAGATAGGGCACTCGCAAAAGCCGCCAGTAACTCTGCCCGACAGCCCTGAAAATATCTATTTCCGACGTAGTGGCCAGCTTTCGAAAGGCCAGCAAGATACCAAGAAGCAAACCGATAGGGATGCCGAGCGACATATATTCGGGAATGAGATTGGCCAGCATGCGCCAGACAACACTCACCGGCCCGCCCTCTGCCGCGACGAAATCGAAAAGACGCAGCATCTTGTCGAGCAACAGCAACATTGCCGCAATCACCAAGGTGCCGACCAGCGGAAGTGCGACAAGGCGTGCGATATAACGGTCGGTGGCAGTCAAAAATTTCAACTTGTGGTCGCCCTGTCACCCTATTTTGGCCGCAAATCGTTCCGATATACCTGATCAAGATCAGGAGCAATAACGTTGGTCGCAATTCGACCAACGCAAATGGTACGGAGTTGTAACAGCAATGGCACGTTTCATTGCCGCCTTCGCAGCCGCCGCCGCGCTCGCCATGACGGGTACGGCCTCGGCCGGAAGCGTAATTTCTAATGATATGAGCCGCTGCAGCGCCGGTGAAGGCCCTGCGGTGAAAGTGATTGTGCAAGGTATCAAAAGCTCGACCGGCAAGCTGCGGGTGCAGACCTACCCGGCAACCAAGGCCGCATGGCTCGCCAAGGGCCGCTGGCTGCAGCGTATCGAATCAGGCGCGCGCGCCGGCACGATGAGCTTCTGCCTGCCCGTGGGTACGTCCGGAAACTATGCGGTTGCCGTTCGCCATGACAAGAATGGCAATGGCAGTACCGACATTTCATCCGATGGCGGCGGATTTTCCAATAATCCTTCGATCAGCGTACTCAATCTTGGCAAGCCATCGGTCGGAAAGGTCAGCTTTTACGTGGGTAACGGCGTCACCACCGTCACTATCAACATGAAATATATGTGAGGAACCAGGGGGCAATTTGGCACTAGTCGCGCTACTTTCCAATCCGCACTCGACCGG
>DASUDM010000128.1:0-3749 GCA_036275575.1 Sphingorhabdus sp.
GACGGTCCCGACATTGCTCAATGCTCGCGCGTAACCATCGGCATAGCCGATGGCCAAGGTTGCAACATGCATTTGTGCGTTGGATATGAAGGTGGAATTGTACCCCACTGGGCTGCCGGGAGGAAGTGTGCGAACTTGCAGTACGCGCGCCTCTGGAAACACAACTTGACGCAAGTCTTTATTCGTCATTCCGCCGTAGAGCGAAATGCCCGGCCGCGTCAGTTCGAAATGATAGTCACTTCCAAGGCCAATTCCGGCGCTGTTCGCCAAGCTGCGACGCCGGGCAGTGACCTGATCGGAGATCTGCACAAACTGTTCAAGTTGTTGGCGATTTTGATCGCAATCCTCATCCGCCGAGGCGAGATGCGACATCAAAATATCAATTTCGAGCCCGGCGAACAGACCCTGCCCAAATTGTTCGGGGCCGATACCTAGCCGGTTGATTCCAGAATCGAGCATGACATGACAGCGACCGCCACCATGGGCTTTCCATAGGGCTATTTGCTTGGGCGTATTGAGCACTGGGACGGCGCCAAGCGCCTTGGCTTTAGCGATATCATCGCCACAAACGCCATTGAGTACAGCAATGTTAGACGTCGGCACCAAATCGGCGATATCCTCGGCCTCACCCCAATGCGCGACGAAGAAATCCCGACACCCTGCCGCCCATAAGCGCGGCACAACTTCGCGCGCACCAAGCCCATAGGCATTGGCCTTGACCGCCGCACCGGTAGCGGCAGAGCCGCTTAGCCTTGCCATGGTCTTCCAGTTGTTGACCAGCGCTGCGCTATCGAGGCGCAATCGCGAAGGGGCGGGAAAGTTCAATCGAGATCCTTATGCCTGTTTTCGGGCAACCAGATCAGGCTGACGATGAATGCCATCGCGACCACGCCGACTGTATACCAAAGCCCCATAAAAGCCCCACCGGTCTTCACGACGATATATTGCGAGATAAAGGGCAGGAACCCGCCAAAATATCCGGTGCCAATATGATAGGGTATAGACATCGAGGTGTAACGGATTTTGGCTGGGAACATCTCAACAAGGATCGCTGCGACTTGCCCGTAAGTCATCGCCGACAGCGCCACCAAGATGGCAACCGCCAGAATGATGATCAACGGCTTGCGCTGTTCGGGATCGGATTTGTCCGGATATCCAGCCTGCTCAAGCGCTGCGACATAGGCTTTGTCGTCAAAGCCTTTGATTTCGGCTGAACCGACCCTCAACACCAGCTCTTCACCCTCTGATTTTGAATAGCTGATGCCGCGTTTCGAGAGGAAATTGAGTGCCTTCGCACAATCACTTTCATGCTTGCTCGAAAACACGTTGAAGTCACAGGCGGGCGAAACCAGCGTCACTGGTGCGCTAACCGTCGCGCGTGCCAATGCCGGGTTGGCTGCATCCGCCATCATGTGAAACAATGGGAATGTGCCAACAATCGACAAGGCATAACCGATCAGCAGGATCTTTTTGCGGCCATAATGGTCAGACAGCCAGCCTGCAGCGACATAAAGGGGTGCGGCCAGCAGCGCACCTACCGCCATATAGCCGAGCGCATCAGTCTCCGGCACACGCGCGGTTCCGGTTAGGAAGTACAACGTGCCGAACTGGGAGGTATAATAGATCACCGTCAGGCCTGCAGCGACACCGAACAAGGCAACCAGGATGCGCTTGACGTTACCCGGATATTGGAAGCTCTCGACAAAGGGATTTTTCGATATCGTTCCCGCTTCCTTCATCGCCTTGAACACGGGGCTTTCGGAAAGCTTGAGCCGGATCCAGAGCGAGATTGCCAGAAGCAGGATCGAAATCAGAAACGGCACGCGCCAACCCCATGCCTCGAATGCCTCGGTGCTCATCAAGGTGCGCGTGGCCAAAACGACGGTTACTGCGAGCAGGAAGCCACCGGCCACCGATGCCTGGATCCAGCTGGTATACTGCCCTCGCTTGCCCTTGGGCGCGTGCTCGGCGACATAAATTGCCGCGCCGCCATATTCCCCGCCCAATGCGAGGCCTTGTAAACAACGCAAGATCAAGAGCAATACGGCCGCGGTTACACCGATCGATGCGAATGTGGGCAGGAATCCGATTGCCGCGGTCGCACCGCCCATCAACGATATCGTGACAAGGAAGGTGTATTTGCGGCCAATCTTGTCCCCGAGATAGCCAAACACGATTGCGCCCAGCGGGCGCACGCCAAAACCGGCACCGAATACAGCAAGGCTCGCCAGCATCGCTGCGGTGGGATTATCCGACGGAAAGAACAGCTTTCCGATCAAGGCACCCAATATGCCGTAGACGAAAAAGTCGTACCATTCGAACACCGTGCCCAGCGATGAAGCCGTGATCACCAGCCTGTCGCGCTTTGGATCAATCACCTCTTCAGCGGCATTTGCGGCATTCGCCATGGGCATCCCCTTCCCGTTTATAATCGATGACTTTCTCTTAGTTGCAACCGCGTATCGTTCAAGCCTTGTTGCGCTTGTTTAATCGAGCGGTTAACAAAGTTGCGAGAGACGAGAAGGAGAGAGAAATGCTGACCAAGGGCGACGAGTACCCAATACACCAGACTGCGGAACCGATTGCCTTTTCCGGCACCGACCGGAATTTCTATGATCGTTTCTTTTTTTGCGGCTATCGCCCTGATGGTTCGGGTTATTTCGGTGCGGCATTCGGGGTCTATCCGCATCTGAATATCGCCGACGCGCATTTTTCCGTAATCCGCAATGGCACCCAGCATTGCATCCACGCTTCGCGCATTTTGGGTTTTGAGCGAATGGATATGCATTGCGGCCCGATCCGCATCGAAGTGGTCGAGCCGCTAAAAACTGTTCGCCTGATCGTAAACAATCATGAGGGTATCTCCGCCGATATCACCTTTGAAGTGCGCTCTGCACCCGTTCAGGAGCCTCGATTCACGCGGCGCAACGGATCTCGCATGATGATGGACCTGACCCGTTTCACGGTGAACTGCCATGTCACAGGCTGGGTCGAAGTCGATGGCAAGCGCGAAGATTATGCAGGCGCATTCGGTACCCGCGATCGCAGTTGGGGCGTAAGGCCGATCGGCGCAGCGGACCCGCAACCGGTGATCCCCGCTGCCATGCCGCAATTTTACTGGCTTTGGGCGCCTACCAACTTCCCTAATCTTTCGCTTTACGCCCATGTGAATGAGGACGAAAAAGGCGAAGCCTGGAACCGACGCGCGACGCTTATGATGGACGGTGCCAACCAGGAAGGCGGGATGCATTTCCATGAAGACCGCTTCACCATGACCTGGGAAAATGGCAAACGCCATGCGACTGCAGCACGACTTGACGTACGCGACGACGCCGGTCGGGATCATGTCGTTACTTGGGAACCCATCGATCTCTTCATGATGAAGGGCATCGGCTATGGCCATAGCGATTGGGTGCATGGCGGCTTCAAGGGTGAATTGGCCGTGGAACGTGAAGATTTCCGTCCTGCCGATCTGGACCCACTCTTGATGCCCCATCTGCATATCCAGCATGTTGCGCGGGCACGGCACGAAGGTGGCGGGGCAAGTTCCGAAGGCATCGGCATTGTCGAACAGCTCGTCTTCGGTCCGCATGGCCCGAGCGGCTTCAAGGGGCTTAACGACGGATTTGGCGCATGAGCCTGCCGGTACTTTCGCGTGACGAGATCACGGCTGAATGGTTGACCGATATGCTCCGTCAAAAGGGGCATGACGTCCAAATCGCTGCAATCAAGGCCAAAGCAATAGGCAC
>DASUDM010000129.1:0-13612 GCA_036275575.1 Sphingorhabdus sp.
GCGCAAGCAGACGCCAGCCTGCAGCAAACGGCCTTGATTGAATCAATCAGCGGTATCGAAACCCTCAAGGCGTGCCGTGCGGAAGGCCGCATGCTGGGCCGTTGGCAACGCTATTCCACTGCGAGTGCGCAAACCCAGGAAAAGCTGCGCAACTTGACGGCGACTGCCGTCAATCTTGCTGCCCTTTGCCAGCAGACCACCAATATCGCACTGGTCATTGGTGGCTTCTACATGTTCAGCGCCGGCCTGATTTCGATGGGCGGAATTATCGCAATCGTGATGCTGGCAGGGCGTTCGTTGTCGCCAGTCGGCCAGCTTGCCTTCCTGATGACACGTGGTCGCCAGGCATTTGTGACCCTCGCCAGCTTGCAGACCTTGATGGAACAAAGTGACGAGCGCGAAAAGGGCAGCCGCTCTGTCGTCCCCGTCATCTCACAAGGGCAAATCGAGCTCGACCATGTTGGTTTCAGCTATCCCGAAGCGGGCAAGGAATCGCTTGCGGATATCAACCTGAAAATAGCACCGGGCGAGCGCATCGGCCTTATCGGCCGCGTAGCATCCGGCAAGTCGACACTTGGTCGCCTCATCTGTGGACTCTATGAACCCACCGAAGGCAGCTATCGTATCGACGGCCTCGACAGTCGCCAGCACCATCCGCACGAACTGCGCGCCGCATTGCGATTTGTCGGACAAGATGCAGAATTGTTCAGCGGCACCGTGCGGGAAAACCTTCTTTTAGGTGCACGCAACCTCGATGAGGAACGCCTGCTCGCCGCAGTTGCAGCGTCGGGAGCTGATGGCTTTATCGGTCGCGATGCAGCCGGTTTCGACCTGCATATCGGTGAACGCGGTTCGCGCCTTTCCGGTGGCCAGCGCAGCTTCATGGTGCTGGCACGTGCGCTCGTAGAGCCCTGCAAATTGCTGTTCCTTGATGAACCGACAGGCGCAATGGACACGCAAACCGAACGCCTTTTCATTGACCGTCTCAACAAGGCCATAACGCCCGATCAGACGCTCATTGTTTCCACCCACCGCAACGCCATGCTCGCGATTGTCGATCGCCTCATCGTGATCGACAAGGGTCGCATCATCGCCGACGGGCCGCGGGATCAGATACTTGCCAAGGCTGGCTTGGCGGGAGAATGACGATGCACGCTTCCCTTCTTGATGCGACCCAGGAAAAGGGCCCGACGCCGAAATCCAACCGACCGGTGCTGATCTTCTTCGGCATCCTGACAGCGCTGGCCTTATTGGCGGTTACAATGCGTGATGCCGATCTTTCCCGGTTGCTGCCGATGCTCGGCCTTGGCGAACCCGCTCAGGCTGCTGCCATCCCGCAAATGAGCGAAAAAGAGCGTGCGGCTTTGCTGTCGATCACCGAAGAAGCGATCGACAAGCCCGAATTAACCGGTGAAGATGCGCTGGCAAAAAATGAAGCGCTGCCATTTTCGGACGCCCCGATCCTGGCTGCGAAGCCTTTTGCTATCCGCAACTATTTCTCTGGCGCGGGTTTGACGGCGCTGCAATGCATGACACAGGCGGTTTACTATGAAGCGGCCTATGAACCGCTGCAGGGGCGCCGTGCAGTCGCGCAGGTCGTACTCAACCGCGTACGCCATCCCGCCTTCCCCAATTCGGTGTGCGGCGTGGTCTATCAGGGTTCAAACCAACGCGTTTGCCAGTTCAGCTTTACTTGCGATGGTTCGTTGAACCGCAAGCCTTCACCAGCAGCGTGGGCTGCCGCCGAAGCAGTCGCGCGCGAGGCTTTGACCGGTTATGTCGAACGTTCGGTCGGGCAGGCAACCCACTACCATGCTAATTATGTTTCGCCTTATTGGGCACCGAAGCTGACCAAGATTTCGCAACTTGGGGCGCACATCTTTTACCGCTGGCCTGGCAAATGGGGCATGCCCGGAGCCTTTACCGACAGCTATTCCGGCGTCGAGGGCATTCCCACGCTCACCAACCTTGCTGCCTTGGGCGAAGAAGGCGTCGAACAGTTGACCATCGATCAGCAGACAGAAGCGCTCGCCCGCTCCAAACTCCCGCCCGAACTCGTTCCGATGCGGGCTGCCGAGAATGACGTTGGCGGCCGCCTGGATATCAGCAAGGGCTGGACGTTGAAGATTCCTGATCCGCGCGAAACGCGTGGCGCATCCGCCGCGGTAAGCAGCCGCCAATCGAGCGGTGGCGCCGAGATGCCGAAAACAGCCATGGGTGGCCAATGAAAGCAGTTTTAGAGTGGTATCGGAGCCAGAGCGGATCGCGGCAAATCATTGTTGCCGCAAGCGCGGGGTTCCTGATCTTTCTCATCTGGGCCAGTTTTGCCCAGATTGACGAGGTGACTCGCGGCCAAGGGCGTGTGATCCCTTCGAGCAAGATGCAGCTTGTGCAAGCCGCGGAACCGGCAACGATCAAGGACATCCTCGTTCGTTCGGGACAGCGCGTTCGCAAAGGGCAATTGCTTGTGCGTCTCGATGATACCGAGTCTTCATCGCAACTCGGCCAGATCGCCGCAGAAAACCGCTCGCTTGCGGCTCGTGCCGCGCGTCTGGCGCGCGAAGGCGGCACCGGCGGCGATTGCCCGCCAAACGCCGACGGGACTGTGCCCGACGAATGCCGTCAGGAAGCAGCTTTGCAGAACGTTCGTGCAGCAGCACTTCGCAGCCGCATTTCCGCCATGGGTGCCGCAGTAGAGCAACGCCGCCGCGATTATGCGGAAGCACAGGCCACCGTTTCAAGCCTCCGGCAGAGCCTGCAGCTTGCACAAAACCAGGTGAACATGCTCGCGCCTCTAGCTGCCAAATCGATCGTCCCACAAACCGAGCTGCTCTCAGCACAGCGCGAAGTCACCGATATCCAGGGGCGCCTTGCCGCCGCGCAGCAGGCTGCGTCGCGTGCGCAGGCAGCCATTGCCGAAGCGCAGGCACAGGCATCCGAAGCCGGGTTCCAGTTCAAGCAGGAAGCTCTCGACGAGCGCAGCCAGATTGCGACCAAGATTGCAGTGAATGAGCAGTCGCTCAAAGGAGCCGCCGGCCGGGTTAACCGCGCAGAAATCAGGTCGCCGGTCGACGGTGTCGTCAATGATGTGCAAGTCACAACCATTGGCGGCTTCGTCCAAGCAGGCGAGAAGATCATGCAGGTGGTCCCGGTGGGCGACAAGCTGCTGGTCGAGGCGCGTGTCACACCAAGCGACATTGCATTCATCAAGGTCGGCGACCGGGCGAATGTAAAAGTTACCGCCTATGACTTCTCGATTTATGGCGGGCTTTCCGGCAAGGTCGTGCAGGTTTCCGCCGACAGCATTTACGATGAAGTCGCCAAGGAAGCCTATTTCACGGTCGTGGTCGAAACCGACAAATCTTACCTGTTGTCTGCTGGCAAGCGATTGCCCATCAGCCCGGGCATGATTTGCGACGTCGAAATCATCACCGGCCGCAAGAGCATATTGAGCTATCTGCTCAAACCGTTGATCAAGGCCCGTTCGGAAGCCCTTCGCGAACGTTGAGTAACTATCAGCTGCTGAGTGCGGCGATCCGGATCGGAGCGGGCTGGGGTGTAACCGGTTGGGCAGCATAGCCATGCAGCCACGCCTTGCCAGCAGAGTAGCTCATCACCGGGCGGTAATCACGAACAGCCGCTGCATCGACGATGCGATCGGTATTGTTGTCGAGGACAACAAGCCGGTTGCCATTGCGGACCACGAGCAGCGCATGGTCCGCACGACGGACAAGATCCTTGGCGATGACAAGGAACATGTCACTGCGTGCGACGCCGGCAGCCTCGAGCAGCTTCATCTTGGCGATGGCATAGTCTTCACAATCGCCACGTCCAGCGCGAAGGGTTTCGCTCGCGGTCGCCCAGCGATCGGCAATCTTGAAACGAACCGAGTCATCGACAAAGCTGGTCCGACGATTGACCCAGCTGTTGATGAGATCAATTTTCGCGCCGTGATCGAGGCTGCGGGCTTCACCAATGATCGCACCCCATGGTCCGCCGCGGATCGCCAGACCGGCTGCTTGCGCCCGGCGCCATTTGCTGTCGAGCGGAGTGCGACCAATCGCAAGGGCTACACTACCAAAAACATCAGGTTTGCTGACATCGACTGGCTGCAAGACCAGCCCTGCCTGCACAGGCGTCGGCCGTATGATTGAAACCGCAGCCAGACGCGTCACCCATATTGAGGCGCGGGTGCGACGATCCATGTCCGGTTGCGGCGCAAAACTCGGCAGACGCGCAAAGGCCATCGCCGTGCACGGGGCAACCGCTGCAACGGTTCCCGGCCCGGCAGCAGGAGCCAACATCGCCATTTGCGGCAACGGGTTTGTCACGGGTGTAGCGGCTGCAGACGCTGCTGCCTGCAGGGCCTTCAATTCGTCAAGCTTGCTGCGCGCGCCACCCAATATTGCTTCCGCCTTGGTGGGCTGGACAACGGGTGTCGGAACCGAGGCCGCGAAGTCGGCAACCGGGCAGCTGTCTTCGACGGCACGTTCCGGCACATCCAGAGCCCAAGCGGAAACTGGAGCCATGGCTGCCATTATGGCAAACGCTGCGGGAGCAAAACGCGCTAGGCGCTTTTTCCGATTGGGAGCATGCATTTTCATGCTGCCCTAATTTGCATGTAAAATACAATTTAGCGTTGAACGCTATGGTTGACGACCATGGTCAACGAAATGCGACGAGGGAGGGTTAACGGATTTTAGCGTTCCAGATTTAATCGCTTTGGATCAACCACGTAACCAATTAAACCATCTTTGGGCCAGAAGCTGGAGTCGCTCTGGTTTTCTTGCCAATCGATACTGTCCGGCGGCAAATTTATTGGCTTCGTTCCACGTCGGGTAACTATGAATGGCCGCCATCAGCTTGCCGAGAGGCAAGCCATGCCGCATCGCCAGCACGATTTCCGCAATCATCTCTCCGGCATGCGCGGCAACAATCGTCGCGCCCAATATCCGTTCGCTTCCGGGTGGCGTCAGAATCTTGACAAAACCCCGCGTCTCATCCTCCGCGATAGCCCGATCGAGATGCGCGATATCATAGCGGGTCACTTCATACGCAACACCTTGTTGCGACGCCTCGTCTTCGCTGAGGCCAACGCTTGCCACTTCAGGGTCGCTATAGGTCACGCGCGGCAGGAAACGGTAATCGGCACGAAAACGCTTGAACGGCCGAGCCAACGCATTGACCGTGGCGTACCACGCCTCGTGGCTTGCCCCGTGCGTTAACTGCTGGTTCCCAGCGACATCGCCAGCGACAAGGATATGCGGCATGCGGCTGCGTAAATAGGGGTCGACGACCAAACTGCCATTTTCAAGCAAGCCAAGCTCTTCGAGCCCGAAACCGGCAACTCTGGCACGACGCCCCGTAGCGCAGATGATGTCGTCGAAATCGAGTCGTGATTCCCGACCGGCGCCTTCGACTGTCAAACTCTTTCCATCGAAACGCACCGCCTTGTGTCCGGTCAAAATACGGACACCGTCGGCCTCCAGGCTTTGGGTAACGATCGAGGCGGCTTCGGCATCTTCCTTGAGCAACAGCCGTTCGGCCATCTCGACCATGGTCACATCGCTACCGAGGCGTTGGAATGCTTGCGCCAGCTCGCACCCAATTGGCCCGCCACCAAGGATAACGAGCCGCCCGGGCACTTGTGAACGCAGGGCCATCGCATCCCACAGCGTTTCGCTGGTGAGGTAACCGCTGGATTCGATACCTGGCAAAGGCGGCACAACGGGTGCCGCGCCGGTCGCAATAACGAAAGCGCGCGATGTCAGCCTTGCTACCGAACCATCCTTACCTGAAATCTCAACCGTCCAAGGGTCAATGAAACGCGCATATGCCTGCAGGCATTCGACGCCCAACGCGGTATAACGTTCAATACTGTCATTGGGTTCGATGGCAGTAATTGCCGCGCGCACACGCTGCATGACCTTGGGGAAATCAACCACAGGTTGGGTGGACTGAACACCAAAGCGCTCAGCATCCGCCAGTTGGTGCGCGACTTTCGCACTTTTGAGCAGCGTCTTTGATGGGATACAGCCTGTGTTGAGGCAATCCCCTCCCATGCGCCCCGCCTCCACCAGCGTGACCTTTGCCTTTGCCATGGCGGCTATATAAGACGAAACCAGACCCGCCGCGCCGCCTCCAATCACGATCAGGTTGCGATCAAACCGGCGCGGTTTGGTCCAGTTAGCTGACATTGAATTTCTTCCCGACGGCAACGAGGCCGCGCGCAATCCATGGGAAACATCCCAAAAGGACAAACGAGCCGATCAGCGAAGGAGAGAGCAAGCCAGCGGTTGAATCGATCTTGCTGATTTGCGTCCCTGCATTGACGAAGACTATCGTCGCGGGGAACATGCCGATCTGGCTTACCCAATAAAAAGTGCGCGTCTTGATCCGCGTCAGTCCCATCAGCAAATTGACGATGAAGAAGGGAAAGAGCGGGATCAGCCTGATGGTGAAAAGGTAAAAAGCGCCATCTCGCGCAATACCATCGTCAATGGCTTGCAACCGCGCACCAAATTTTGACGATACCCAATCACGCAGCAGGAAGCGGGCAGAGAGGAATGCCAGTGTGGCACCGATCGTTGAAGCGAAGGAAACGACTATTGTGCCGATCACAACACCAAACAAAGCCCCGGCGACCAGCGAAAGGATGGCAGCCCCCGGAAGCGACAAAGCCGTAACGATCACATAGCCGACAAAAAAGCCCCCGATCACCAACGCGGGGTGGCTGCGGTAATAGGCGTCGATCTCCGCCTGGCTTTGCTTGAAATTTTCAAGGCTGAGGACAGCTCCAAGATCGAACCAGAAATAAGCCGCAATCGCCGCAGCAAGCAATGCTAGCAGGGCGATACGCTTGTTCATCAATCTATCTGTTCAACCCGCTACAGCGATCAGAATGGCACGTCGTCGTCAAGATCGTCGGAGAAGTCTCCGCCGCCAAAGCCAGACGAACCGCCCTGCCAACCACCGCCCGATTGGCCACCACCCGCCGGCGCGCCACCGCCGCCGCTGCCCCAGCCATCGTTGCCGCCGCCACCCTGGCCGCCGCGCGCACCATCAAGCATCACCAGCTTGCCATCAAAACCGCCTACGCTGATTTCGGTAGTGTAGCGATCATTACCCGACTGATCCTGCCATTTGCGGGTGCGCAACTGGCCTTCGATATAGACCTTCGCGCCCTTGCGCAGATAGCGCTCGGCAACGCCGACCAAGCCATCCGATTGCAGCACCACCTGGTGCCATTCGGTACGTTCTTTCTTTTCGCCTGTCTGGCGGTCTTTCCAGTCTTCAGAGGTCGCAATGCGCAGGTTGGCGATGCGTCCGCCATTTTGGAAGCTTTTCACTTCCGGATCAGCGCCCAGATTGCCGACCAGAATAACCTTGTTGACGCTACCCGCCATGATGTCCCCTCTTTTGGAATAGAATCGCCGTCAGCCCAGGCCGGCGGCTACTGCAGTCCAGTAGGTAATCCCTGCGGCGACATAGGCAAGAGCAAACAGATAGACGACCATGAAGGTGGGCCATTTCCAGCCATTGGTTTCGCGGCGCGTAACGGCGATTGTCGAGATGCATTGCGGCGCAAAAACAAACCAGGCAAGGAACGCAAGCGCGGTCGCCAAGCTCCATTTGCCGGCCAGTTGCGTACCAAGGGTCATCGCCTGTTCGTCTTCATCTTCCGCATCAACCGCATAGGCGGTTGCCAGCGCAGAAACTGCGACTTCACGCGCCGCCATGGCGGGGACGAGCGCGAGTGCAATGTCGTGGTTGAAACCGATCGGGCTGACGACGACCTCGATCCCGTCGGCGATGCGACCGGCGACCGAATACTCAACCTGGCTTTCATTCGCGCCTTCGGGGGCTTTCGGAAAGCTGAGAAGCGCCCACAAAATGACTGTTGCGGCAAAGATGATTGTTCCTGCACGGCGCAAGAATATCCAGGCGCGCTGCCAAAGTCCGATGGCGATGTCGCGCAGCCGTGGCATTTGGTAACGCGGCATTTCGATAAGGAAGCTGCTATGGCGGCTGTGGGTCACGAAGCGCTGGATGATCGCGGCGGCCAGCATTGCGCCAACGATACCTGCCACATAAAGCCCGAACAGCACCAACCCTTGCAACCCGATGCCAGGGCCGACGCTGGTTGCCGGGATGAAGGCGCCAATGATGAGCGTGTAAACCGGCAAACGTGCCGAGCAGGTCATCAACGGTGCGATCAGGATCGTCGCCAGTCGTTCTTTTTGGTCCATGATCGTGCGCGTCGCCATGATGCCGGGAATGGCGCAGGCGAATGACGACAGAAGCGGGATGAAACTGTGCCCGGAAAGCCCGACCGCAGCCATCAACCTATCCATTACAAAGGCCGCGCGGGTCATATAGCCCGATGCCTCAAGTAGCAGGATGAAGAAAAACAGGATCAGGATCTGTGGCAGGAAGACGACGACCGAACCCACGCCCGCAATTACGCCATCGGTGAAGAATGATCGGAAAATGCTGTCGGGCAAAGCGCCATTGATGGCCTCGGTCAACAGGGCAAAGCCCCCCTCGATCCACCCGATGGGGGCTTCGGACCAGGCGTAGACACCCTGGAACATCACAAACAGCAACGCCAATAGCACGACAATGCCGCCGACCGGATGCAGCAACACGCTATCGAGGCGGCGTGTCCATTGGCGCCCCGCCGTTTCGCTGACAATAACCGAGCGGGCGATCAGGTGCGCGCGCTTGGTAATTTCGGCGCGGCCTGCTGGGACATTCGCTCCCGCAACCGGGGTTGCCAGTTCCTGGCTCAATTCTTCCATCAGCAGATCAAGGCCGCGTTTTCGAACCGCGACCGTGGAAATCACGGGAACGCCAAGCTCCTTGGCCAGTTTCTCCGCATCGAGCTCTAAACCATCGCGCGACGCCAGATCGACCATGTTGAGAGCAACAACAGTCGGCAGCCCCTGCCCGATCAATTCCAGGGCAAACCGCAGATGGTTGTCTAGATTGCCCGCATCGACCACGACTATCAGCGCGTCCGGCCGTCGATGCCCTTCGAACCGGCCCAATACCACATCGCGGGTAACAGCTTCGTCCAGGCTATCGGGCTCGAGACTATAAGCGCCCGGAAGGTCGATCAATTCGACCGGGCGCCCATCCGCAAATGTCGCACGGCCAGATTTGCGCTCGACAGTTACACCAGGGTAATTCGCAATCTTCTGCCGCGCCCCCGTCAACGCATTGAACAGCGCGCTCTTGCCCGCATTGGGATTTCCGACCAGTGCGACGAGAGGAATCGCCTCGCTCATGACAGCGGCTCGCAACTGATGGCGATTGCCACTTTACGTCTGAGGGCAACAGTCATGCGACCGACCCGCACGGCGATGGGATCGCGCCAGAACAATATTCCCTTGTGCAGCGCCTCCACCGTCACTCCGACGTCAAAGCCGAGCGAGCGCAGGCGGTGCCCTTCGGTTTCAGGAATGGCAGCCCAATCTATCGCGACAATGCGCGCCGTTGCGGATTTGGGGAGAGTGTCGAGATTCACGTGCGCTTTTTGATAATGTTTCGCATTAAAAGCAAGTGCATTATCTAGCGCGGCGGATAACGCAAACGCCCGATAAAGCGCGACAGGCTGGGCAAATGCCCGCTCCGCTTCTTCGCCTGCGCCTTTGCCTTCTCGAACTGCATCACATTTTCAATCCGCCGATCGAGGAACGCACGCGTGTCGGCGAAATCATCGCTTTCATCGTTCACGAAAACCGCCAGCGTCGAGGCATAGACGGCCGACAACGTCATCCGCTTGGTATAATGGTTGAAATCGGTCGCTGTATCGCCCGCAAGCCGCCACATCCGGTCAGCGCTGCGCCAGCCAATGCGCGCAGCAGCGGCAACATTTTGCGGCATCGCCATGATAGCGATTGCGCGCCGCTGGCCTTCGCGATCTGGCGCCGCGATTTCGAGGCGGGTCGCTACCAGTGCGGTGATGCGCTCCCTGATTTTCATCGAGGCCAGTTTTTCCGGAGGCAGGCGGTGCGCCATTTCGGCATCCACCGATCCGATCCACGCCTCGATTAACGCCATCGGGCCGCCTTTCAGCGATAATTTGGCCAGATCGGCATCAACGCCAACCTCCATCGCTGCGGATTCGACCGCTAGGTCAGTCCAGCCGTCAAAAGCAGCGTGCGCAGCGAGATGCGGCGCAACAGCCTCTCGGATTTCGTCGAGTGTTGGGTCAGCAGGAAGTGGTACGGCAGCCATGAGTCGCATCTAAGCCTTTGCCCGCCCCTCGGCAAGGCGGACTAGTACCAAAGCCGCCATAACCATCGCGCCACCAATATAGTCGAGCGGCGTCAGTGCTTCATCAAACGCCGCCCAACCTGCAAAGGCCGAAAGTGCGGGTTGCAGCAAAAGCGCC
Source organism: Sphingorhabdus sp. (assembly GCA_036275575.1). Taxonomy (GTDB): domain Bacteria; phylum Pseudomonadota; class Alphaproteobacteria; order Sphingomonadales; family Sphingomonadaceae; genus Sphingorhabdus_B. The sequence continues at coordinate 10,400 of DASUDM010000129.1, forward strand.
AGTCCAATGATCAGCGGGCTGAAATGCGGCAAGGCGTAAGTGAGAAACCCCTGCCCCAGCACCTGGCTCGACAAGGCTAGGATGATAAGAGGCGTCCAGTTTCCGGGAAGTATCTGTTCGCCTGCAAACCATGCGGCGGGCAGAAGGAACAAAGCAGCCGAGCCCGATGCCAGAGCGAGCGACGACCAACTCTCGGTGCTTTCACGTACCCGGATCATCGCCAGCAAGTAAAAGGTGTAGAAAAGCCCGGCGAGCAAACTCAGCCAATCGCCTTCAAAATGTTCGGGTGAGATTTCAAAACTTTGCCCCATAAGCAACGCCGCCCCGGCGAACGCGAGCAATATGGCGGCGCCCTGCATCGGTGGGGGCAATTTGCGCGCGAGGATAATGCCGTAAATCGCGAGCAGCAAACTCGCGCAGTTGGCAAGCAGCGTCGCATTGCCGAGCTTGGTTTTGAAGATGCCTATATGCCAGGCGATGATATCGACCGCGAAAAAGAAGCCGGCGAGAAGTACCAGCCCGAGCAAGCCCTTGGGCATCGATTGTATCCGGAAACCGGCACGATGACCGATAAACGCCAGAATGGGCGCGGCGAGCGCCAGCCGCCAGAATCCGGTGGCGATCGGCCCGGTATCGGCCAGCCGCACGAGCAATGGGCCGAATGCTATACAGACATTACCCGCAATTAACGCAGCAAAGGCAAGCGCAGGGGCTCTTTGAAAGATTTGCTTGTCCGACATAAACCCCCGTTGCAATTTGCAACCCGTATCCGCATGTTACAAGGCAAGCAACGCCAATAGGGAAAGCAAGCGACTATGACCACCAGCCTTTTCGATCCGATCCAGCTCGGCGCGATCCACGCCCCCAACCGTATTTTGATGGCCCCACTCACCCGCGGGCGTAGCGAAGGGGTGCATGTTCCGATCAGCGCGCTGAAAGCCGACTATTATGCGCAGCGCGCGAGCGCAGGTCTGATTATTGCCGAGGCAACCGGCATCAGTCAGGAAGGCTCGGGCTGGCCGGCAGCACCGGGCATTTGGTCCGCCGAACAGGTTGAAGCATGGAAGCCTGTAACCGATGCGGTGCACAAGGCCGATGGCCGTATCATCCTTCAGCTATGGCATATGGGCCGACTGGTGCATTCCGATTTTCTGGGGGGCGCCCAGCCCGTCTCGGCCTCGGCGACGACCGCCCCCGGTTATGCCCATACTTATGAAGGCAAGAAGGAATATGTCGAAGCGCGCGCGCTACGTCTCGACGAAATCCCGCGCGTGATCGGTGATTATGTGCATGCAGCAAAGAACGCGATGGCAGCGGGTTTCGATGGCGTGCAAATCCACAGCGCCAATGGCTATCTGCTCGACCAGTTCCTGCGCGGCAATTCCAACTTCCGCGATGATGACTATGGTGGCTCGATTGAAAACCGCATCCGCCTGACAACCGAAGTCGCACAGGCTGTATCGGACGCGGTGGGCGCGGATCGCACCTCGGTCCGCCTCTCGCCGAATGGCGAAACGCAAGGTTGCGACGATGCAAATCCCGTTGGCCTTTTCACAGCGGCTGCAGCTGCCTTGCAAAAGGTTGGCATCGCTTTCCTCGAACTGCGCGAGCAGAAAACTTTCGGCAATTTTGGCACCAGCGATGTCCCGCCAGTATCGCCGCACATCCGCAAGGTTTTCACCAATCCGCTGGTGCTCAACCAGGAATACACACTGGAAACTGCGAAAGCCGATGTCGCAAGCGGCCTGGCCGACGCCATCAGCTTTGGCCGCCCCTATATCTCGAACCCCGACCTCGTCGAGCGGTTGCGCCAAGGCGCTGAAGTTGCACCCGACAACTTCAAGACATGGTATTCGCCGGGGCCGGAAGGCTATACCGATTACCCGACGCTGGAGTCGGTTGCAGCCTGATCGATGGGCGAAATGGACACAAAGCTGGTCGCGCTGTTGCCGGCTATGGTCTTTGTGTTGATCGCCCTTCTCGAAATCGTGCGGCCGAGGCGCGAACTGCGCTTCGGCCGTTTTCGTCGCTGGACGACGAGTTTGATATTGTTCTTGAGCAACCGCGTGACCATTTGGCTGCTGGCCTGGGTCATCGCCGTTCCGGTCGCTGCCCATTGGGCCGAAAAAATTGGCATCGGCTTATTCAACCAGATTGCCTTGCCCTTATGGGCTGAATGGCTCGCCGCTTTCCTGCTGCTCGATTTCGCCATGTGGCTGCAGCATGTGCTGACCCATAAGATTCCCCTGCTGTGGCGTCTCCACAAGGTGCATCACGCCGATCCCGATATCGACGTAACGACCTCTATTCGCTTCCACCCCGGCGAGATCGCTTTCTCCGTCGCGTGGAAGTCGGTCTGGGTTCTGTTGCTCGGTGTTTCTGCCCCCGTCATTGTCGCTTTCGAGGCTTGGCTCGCGGCCAATGCCGCGTTCAACCATGGGAATGTTGAACTGCCCCGCTGGTTTGACCGGCTGATTCGACACATTCTAGTGACGCCCGATATGCATCTTGTGCACCACAGCGTCATCAAACGGGAGCAACAGAGCAACTATGGGTTTGCCCTAACCGTCTGGGATCGCCTTTTCAGGACCTATCGGGCGGAATCCGATTCTGGCCGCACCCAGCAATGTGTCGGCCTTTCCGAAACACGGGACGAACGGCCTACGCATGCGGGTTTCAGTCTGAAGCTCCCGTTGACGTAACGTCAGCTATTGACACGTCGGAAGGTATTGACGTGCAACGTGTAAAGGCGCAGTTTTCTGGGCGAGGGAGAGGGAAACATGGCATCATTTCGCAAGATTGCGTTGGGAAGCGTTGCAGCAGTCGCTGTAGGCGCAGGCCTGTATTTCGGTTGGGGCACTTTCAAGACCAGTCGCGAGGCAAGCAAGGCTGAGGAAGTCCAGGCTGCGAATGACAAAGAAGTCACTAGCGGCATTGCGACCAAATTGCTCTGGGGTGACACGCACCTGCATACCTCCAATTCGATCGATGCTTTCGGCTTTGGTGTCAAACTCGGACCTGAAGAGGCATTACGCTTTGCGCGTGGTGAGGAAGTCAAATCGACCTGGGGGTTGAAGGCGAAGCTCGAACGTCCGCTCGATTTCCTTGTGATTGCCGATCACTCAGGCGGTTTGGGCGCGACACGCGCGCTTTATGATGCACCGCGCTTCATGATCAAAGACAAGACGCTGCTGCGCTGGCACGACATGATGC
>DASUDM010000130.1:0-3597 GCA_036275575.1 Sphingorhabdus sp.
ATTTTCTGGCCGTCGATTATCTTGGTCGCCTTGCGGTCGGCGAATTCAGGCTTGTCGGCGACATCAGTGGTTTCCGAAATCTCATTTTCGTGCCGGGCGACAAGCACGCCGTCCTTGGTGAGCACCAGATCGGGCTCAATAAAGTCTGCGCCCTGCTCGATAGCCAAAGTGTAGCTGCCGATGGTGTGCTCGGGCCGTTCGCCGCTGGCACCTCTATGGGCGATAATAATCGGATCCTTGGCCATGGCGGATTTTCCTTCGCTGGCAGTGCCGGTCGAACAGGCAGATAGCGCCAGAACGACACAGAGTAGCAATTTGATTTTCATGCTCGCTCCGAAACCGAAACAGGGGAGCGCGCTTCATCCAACTGGATTGTTACATCCGCGCGACCGGGCATCTCTTCCATGATCCAGCGCGTCAGTCTCTCATAATGGGCGATGAAGCGGGCGACCTGTTCGTCGGTCATCGCGGCGGCGGCGCGTTGCACGCCGTCCTGCGCCTGATAGCGTTGCTCCTGCTCGCAGCGCCATTTATGCACGACCTCAAAGGATGGCGGGCGTAGATAGGCAAGCCTGTCGATGCGGGCGAACAGGTCAGCCGTTTCTCCCGCCAGATGTGCATTCCAATATTGGCGCCATATGCCGTCAGGGTCATCCATGCGCTCCAGATCGTTTACCGGTTGCGCTAGCAGGCCGGCAGGCACTGGCGCCGCGCCCACACACCAGCCTTCGAAGAGAAGCAGGTCACAGGGCCCATCAAGCAAAGGCCATTCGCGCGACGACAAAGGCTCATCCGCGCGTTTGTCGAAACGCGGTAGCATCACCGTCCGCCCGGCCTTCACAGCGTCAAGCGTCGCGATGCCGATCGCAGTATCATGCGTGCCCGGCGGCCCGCGGGTCACAAACAAGGGATGCACTTGCTCAGCCAGCCCCGCACGCACCGTTCGCCCGAGATAGAGATCGTCGAGGGACAGCACGCCAACCGTCAAACCCTGCGCGCTGAAATGCTCCGCCAGTTGTGCACAGGCGGTCGACTTGCCCGAAGCCTGCGTGCCGCACAACCCGACAATCAGCGGCTTACCCTGTGTCAGCCAGCCTTGAATCTGTCCGGCAAGTGCGGTCGCAATAGGGTTCATAACCCGAACGCCGCCTCCCATTCGGGTGCCTTGAACCCTACCAGCAGTCCGCCCGGATATTCAAACACGGGGCGTTTGATCATGCTCGGCTGTTCCAGCATCAGCGCGATCGCCTTGGTTTCATCAAGCCCTGCCTTCATGTCATCGGGCAGTTTCTTGAAGGTCGTGCCAGCCCGGTTGAGGATCGCCTCCCACCCCTTGGCCGCGCACCAGCTTTTCAGTTTTTCTGCATCTGCCCCGGCCTTTTTATAATCGTGGAAGCTATAGCTGATCCCCTTGCCGTCCAGCCAGACGCGCGCCTTTTTCACTGTGTCGCAATTGGGGATGCCGTAAAATATGATGCTCATTTGTTCGTCCTTGCTATCAGTTGCAGCTCTAGCGGATGGTGTAGGGGAGGCAAGTATGAGGGTGCATATTGGTTGGGCGGTAGTTCTGGCGTCAATGACAGCGGCTGTCGGCTATGCGGCCGCGAAACCAGCCAAGACGCCCAAAGGCTATATTATCGCTGAAGTGCAGGTGACCGATGCCGAAGCCTATAAGGCCTATGTCCCCGGCGCAGGGAACGCGGTCGCCAAGTATGGCGGCAAATATCTGGCACGCGGCGGACGGGTTGAACAACTCGAAGGGCCGCCACCCGCCGGACGCTTCGTAATTGTCGAATATCCAAGCTTTGAGGCCGCCCGTGCCTTTTACCATTCCGCCGACTATCAGGCAGTCGCGCCGATCCGGCAAAAAGCGTCAATCTCGCGATTCTGGTTGGCTGAAGGTCTGCCAAGAAACTGACGCAGGGCTGCTGCCAGCTTTGCATTTCGCAACCGTCCCGACCGGAAGCGGTGCGGGTTCCCGGCCTTTCAACTCGTCAATCTGTGCTTGCCGCCGCCACAGATAATAATCGCGTGTCGCGGCATAAGGATCGGACGTTTCTTCATTCAGTGCCCGGAATTCACAATCGTTGGCAATACGCGAATTGAGCGAGCTCAATGTCCCGGCGGGCAATGTGTAATGCAATTGTGTGAACGGCTTTCCGATCGCCATCGGGTAAATCAATCCATCAATCCCGCCACCAATCAGATCGCGCAAAGTGGTCGGCCCGATGAGAGGCAGGAAGAAATACGGCCCCGGCTTGACTCCGTAAAAGCCCAATGTGTTGGAAAACCCATTGGGGCGGCGCGGCAGATTGAACGGCTTGGTCTTGGCCACATCGACAAGTCCGCCAACCCCGAAAGTGGTATTGATGGCAAATCGCCCAAGCGTTTCGGCGGCCTTTCCGGGTTTGAGCTGAAGCAGGAAGTTCAGCGCAGCGATCGGTTCGAGCAGGTTGTTGAGGAAGTTGCCGATGCCTTTGCGGATCGGACTAGGCACAGCCTCTTCATAGGCTTCGGCTACCGGCGCAACCAATGCGGCATCCGCACCCTGCACGAGTTGGAATGCTTCAACATTGATGGCCTCTGCCGGATCGCGGGGGTCGGCGGTGCGCGCCGTAACGATGATTTCGTTTTCTATAGGTTCAGGCGGGGTCGCCGGTGGCAAGGGCTCAAGCTCGGAGAGATCGACGGGTTGTTCATTCATTGGCACGCCATCCGCAGGCGCGGGATCGACCGACGCTGCTATTTGCGGCATCTCAACCGGTGCGACTTCCGCAACAGGTTCGACAACTGGAGGTGTACCGCTCAACAGCAGCGCGGCTGATAACAGAGGTGCTCCCAAATCCAGTCCCTTCGGATAGTGCCGCCCCCGCTCGCGAGTATAAGCAGGTCTTTTTAAAACGGGCAAGTATCTGCCGAGAACTGGTATTCTTTACAGCGTGCATCGGGCACAGTCCAAAGCCGACTTTCGCTGCCACCCCGCTTCGGCTATGCGCCGCACATGGCACAAAATGGTATCCTCATCCTCACCACCGGCGGCACAATCGACAAAAATTATTTCGACGCGCTGTCCGAATATCAGATTGTCGACAGCGGCATTCCGGCGCTGCTCAAGGAGGCACGCGTTGCCCTGCCCTATCGGCTGGTCGAACTGATGCGCAAGGATAGCCTGGAACTCACCGACGTCGACCGCGCCCTCATCGCCAGCGCCGCCGGTGAGGCCCCCGAAACCCGCATCGTCGTCACCCACGGCACCGATACAATGACCGAAACCGCGAAGGTTCTGGCCGCCGAAGTTCCCGGCAAAACCATCGTCCTCACCGGCGCGCTCAGCCCCGCCCGCTTTGCCGAGACCGATGCCAATTTCAACCTCGGCATGGCCTTCGCCACCGCGCAAGTCGCGGCACCGGGCGTCTGGATCGCGATGAGCGGGCAGGTGTTTGACGGGCTGAAGGTCAGGAAAGATCGCGAGGCGGGGAAGTTTGTGGCCACCGACTAAAGGTAAACAGGCGGGTCAGCCATTCGTTTCAACATCAATGTCGAAGTGCATGACATTTTCTCGGGTGCCAAGCTTTGTGTACAGCGCAATGGCGGGTT
>DASUDM010000131.1:0-3709 GCA_036275575.1 Sphingorhabdus sp.
TTGACGCGGCAGGCCCTTGCGCACCGAACGCAACGAGACCTCTTCCGGCACCCAGCCTTTCACATGCGCGAAATCGAGCACTACGCCGATGCGCTGGAGCAAGCGCCGCGCTGTTTCCGGTATCTCCAGCCATATCGGGGACAGCGCCTCAACGACGCAGGCGCTGTCCACCTTGTCGACCGGCTTCTTGCCGATGCGCGGAAAGAGGTGTCGCTCAAAGCCAGATAGCCAGCGGACATGATGTCCGTCCTTCCAGCCGTCACCCAGGGTTTCATGGCAGGTGCGGGTTGCAGCTTCGAAGGTCGGAATGACTTTGCGCGCCTTTCGCCGCTCGGCGACAGGATCGAAGCCTTCACGAACCCGGCGGCGCAATTCGGCTGCCGCTGTTCTGGCATCTGCCAGCGAAACATCATGCGCCGATCCCAGTCCATAGTCGCGGCGGTGGCCTTTCAACTGCATACGCAGCACCCAGGTGCGCGCGCCGCTGGGCTTCACGACCAGGCACAAGCCCCTCCCGTCGACATGGCGACCGGACTTCGCATTCTTCACTTTCAATACTGTCAGCGCCATCAGGTTATAGTCCCTGTCAGGGATTCATACCGCCAAAATCAGGGGTATTTGGTCCCACAATCGTTCCCACATTTCAGCGGGAATTCAGGCGATTCAGGGCGACCGACCGCGAACACGTTACAAGATAAATCGCTGATTTTACAGAGTAGTTGGAGACGCTCTGAAATTGCCTGAGACGAAAGTTATAGCGCCTCCTCCGCTACCATTTTTTCGCAACGACGTTCGCCTATTTCGGTTGCGCTCTGGGTGAACATTTACCCGGTCATTAGGGATATTGGCATTTGCCAATCGGATTGGACAAGCCACGTAGCAAAACCTTCGACTGATTTTTTTCAAATCGGATGAAGGGTTGCCAATCCTTGTCCGCTTCTTGCTGGAACGCTACTCCGAGAACCTCACCCTTCATGTTCGCTACCAAAATAGCGTCGGAAGATAAGCGCGACAGCGTGATCGCCTCTGAAGCCTTTCGCGGTTTGCAACCCTTGAGCGCTTGGTTCGTGTGAGTGTTCGAACCCATTGCATCCAATATTCGAATCCGTTCGGCATAAGCCGCGAGCAAGCATTGGCGATGGCCCGGCTTCATGGCGCAGAGGCTGCGCCGTTTGAACCATGCGCTTTGCGTCTCGTAATAGGTTGTGCCGTCAAGCGTGCCGAGATGCGGCTTGTCACGGACCTGGCTTGCCAACTGTGCGTCCAGCGAGCGCAGCACGCCATCGTCGCAAACCAGTTGATCCGATGCATAAACCGGGCGGTTGCAATCCGCAGTCAACTGTTCCACCGGCGGTGGAACCGCAAAGGCTGACGGCTGGCCAGCCGCCGATGTGATCGCCCATAGGCCCCAAGCCAAAATGCCGAACATGGGAATCACCGCTTTTGAATGCTGGACAGGATTGTCATTTGCTTGCCGCTGTTGGTTGGCAGCACCGGGGCTTGTGTCACAAGGATTGTCGCTCCGGGTTCGATTATCTGGTTCAGCTTTAGCATAAATTCATGCGACGTGCGCAGCTGGTTGAGCACCGATGCATCGAGCGGCTGGCCGGATTCGCCCGCATGGCCGGGCACTCCGGCGAAAATCCAGCGTGTGCCGCCATTGGGTAATTTCGTGTAAGTCATGACATGCGTTTCAAAGTCATCACCGGGCAGGGCGCCCTTCGCTCGCCCGATTTCGGTGCCGTTGCGCAACACCACCACGCGCTGGTCGGCGCGCGATACGAGGATCGTCACAGGCCCTGTCGGAGACACTTCCGGCGTCCAGCGATAGCTTTCGTTATCGGCCAGCGGAACATGCGGGATTGCGGCTCCTTTTTCTCCCAAAGGTGCCAAGACCCCAGCGGCGTGGGTCAAGGCGGGCTGGCCAGCGCGGCCAGCAACTATCACCGTTCCGCCCATATGGGTTTCCCCAAAGAGCAGTTTGGCAAATTCGAACGGCAAGTGAACGCAGCCATGGCTTTCGGGATAACCGGGCAGCCCGCCCGCGTGTAGCGCAACTCCGTCCCAGGTCAGTCGCTGCTGGTAGGGCATTGGCGCATTGTTGTAGGTGCTCGACCGGTGCTTGGCGTCTTTTTGCAGGATAGTGAACACACCCGTTGGCGTTTCATGGCCGGGCTTGCCGGAAGAAACCGTCGAAACCCCGATACGAACACCATTGCGATAAATGGTAGCGGCTTGGTGTGACAGGTCGACATAGACCGTTATCGGGCCTTCTGGGGCGATTTGCGGTGCCCAGACCCACTGGCCCGGTTTCAATTTCTCGGCCTGCCGTGCCAATTCGATGGCTGAGCTGACGGTCGAGCCTTGGGCCATGATCGGCGCTGCCGTTACAACCAGCAAACCTGCCAGGGCAATTTTGATTACTTGCAATGCATTTCCCCCAAAGCATCCAATTGCTGCTTTACTTGCGCAAGAGCCGTTTCGGTTTGAGACTTAAACATCATCGATCCGCCAAAGCCGGGCCTGACCCGGGGTCATTCCATACCATTGCCGGAACGACCGACCGAAACTCGACATGTCCGAAAAGCCCAGAAGCTTGGCTATTTCAGCAAGGCTGAGCGAAGTGTTGCCGATCAATTCCGACGCTTTGAATCGTCTTTCTTCCTCAACGATTTTGTGAAAGCTTGTTCCGTTCGCGGATAACATACGGACCAACGTCCTCTCTGATATATGTTCGCTGGCGGCCATCTGCTTTAACCGCGGAACACGGCCTTCGACCTCCATCGCCGAACGGATCGCAGTGCGAATCCTGTCAACGATATCGGCTTGACCGAAACTACGCTCAAACTGGTTCACACGTTCCAGCGCGAAGTTCCAGAATGCCAGATCCGCATGACGATTGGACGTATTCAGCCAATCGCTCTCGCCTTCGATTGAAAAGTCCTTCGCATCAAAATGCATTTTCGCAGGATAGGCACACAGAAATTCACCAAAACGGCCGTCCGAGCGCACTGGCAGGTTGAATGCCACCGCTTCAGCGGCGTCAGGAAGATGAAATGCGACAACACGATGAAAAACACAGAAAATGACAATCGATATAAACTCGCGCAATTCTCCATGATCCATGTCGCAATGCAGCGTCAGCGAAAAACGGGTGTCATTTTCGCTGATAGCGAGTCGCACATAGGGTGTGGTCGCTTCGGCAGACCTTTGGGCAAGCAAGAGTGCGTCGCGCAAAGTTGGCGCATTGTACAATGCGGGGGCTACCACATATGCACCCGGCATCCTGAAGCTATTCGTGAGCTTCGCAACGAGCGAAACGGCATGGCCGTGATCGACGATGTTGGCCGATATAACCAAGTCTTCGGCAACGCTGATTCTTTCCGGAAATCCCGGCCCATCTTCCAGCATGGTGCCGTTTTTGAGCCAGGCTGGCCATTTGAGCCAGTCACCAAATTGCACCAATGCCGAAGGCGGTATCATCCTTCGCGAAAGTGGCCCCAGCGCGTTGATGGTATTATAGGCGCTGGTCAACGCCTCGATAGATGGCCGGTCCACCGAAAACTCGCCGACCGGGACAAATCCCCCAATGTGCGAATTTTTGAAATCGGACTTACTTTGTCGAAGATTCATGCACGCCCCTGCGATTACTCGCATCCACAATCCCACACAGAATTTTCGCGCCCGATTTTACAGTTATATTATAGTG
>DASUDM010000132.1:0-3156 GCA_036275575.1 Sphingorhabdus sp.
TAGGTTCTTCGGTTTCGGCTGTGGTTTGGGCTTGTGCGCCAAACGGCAGGATCGCCAGTGCGGCTGCAGTCAGTCTTAATAGGTGCATAGTAATGTCCTTCCTGTGACGTTGCATTCAAATGCCGTCACGCGAAGGAAAGCCCTGGAAAGAGCCTCATTCGATCGTCCGCGTTTTCCCGCACGGGCGAAGGACTGGCCGCAACAGGCAGGTCTCCTGGCTCCCAGGTCGTTGCGTCTACCTACCTTCCCGGTTTCCCAGTGGTATGCGAGGAAGACACTCGCCGGTCACAGTTGCGGGTACAGCGCCGGATTGCCACCGGCTTCCCTTTTCACCCCGGTTTCCCGAGGCACCTGTTACAGAGAGGGCGGGTAGGGCGGCATAATCCCCCCGTCAAGAGAGTCTATTTCTCCACGCCCTTCACTTTCCCCCACTGGCGTGCCGCGGTATAGCCCAGATAGCCCGTGCCAAAGAGCGCGTAGAGCGGCTCCGGCAGGCCATTGAGGTAAGCGTTCATCCCTGCGGCAATATCAAGTGCGGCTTGCGGTCGAAATGCAGCGATCAAACCCATGGGCAGCGACCAGAGGATAATGGCATACATCACGTACAAAAAGCTGGGTCGCGCCCTGCTTGTCCACGGATCGGGTGATTGCGCCTCGGCAAGGATTGCCGATAGCTGGGTACGAAGTGTCTCAAGTTCCTGGCTGCCTTGCAACTTTATGAGTTCGATCTTCGCGGCATCGCGGGCTTTCGGATCGGGGATCAATTTGTCGATTAGCCCAGCAATGGGGCCGATCAGCGCTTCGATAATCGCCATGTTGCGTCCTTTCAGATAGTTAGTGCTGGTGGGATATGTCAGCCGATCCGGTTGGCGAGCCAGCCGTAGACAAAGGCTTCCTGGCTAGGGCGGGCCTCAGCGATGTTGATGTAATGCGCCCCTTGCAGCGCCTCGACAGCCTTGAGCAGGACGGACTCACCGCCTGCTCCGCGCTTGCGAAGAAATGCCTTTAGGGCGGCGAGAGTTGCGGGGCCGATCTGGCGGTCAATCGCCAGGTCTGAAAAGTCCCGGCCTTCGCGGTTCAAGGCATTGAGCGCGCGCTGCAGGAATGCGGTTGCCGTGCCGGTGCCCATGTTGATGCCGGTATCGAACAGTTCGGCGGCAAGGGCAGGGGCTTGCATGGCCACTTCGTCAAAGCGCGGCTTAAACCAGTACAGCCTTTTGTAGATGGCCGCCGCGTCGCTGCGCGGCAAGGCGCGCATGTCTCCGACATAGCCCTGACGCCGGGCAACAGCCTCGGTTATTCCGCAATTTGTGGGTCCGCCGCGGTCGGCCGGATGGTTCACATATCCGCCTTCGCGTTCGATAACGTCGTCGATCAGCTCGTCGATATTGGCCATAGTTCCGATCCATCTCTTCATTACGCGAATCGAAATAACCAAATAGGTACAATGTAGGACAGAATTATTTCCAATCGCCGAGATGCAGGTGTTTTCCGGTAATGCGGAATTTTTTTAATCGCGCGATTAAATCTTGTTGCCCGACGGCCTGAATGGCGTAATGAAGAATCGATAAAGCCGCAGGGCGAATTAGGAGAGGCACGCAGATGAATTTCGATTTTTCCGACGAGCAACTGGCGCTGAAGGATGAGGCGCGCAAATTCCTTGCCGCCAAATGTCCGCCCGATCGCGTCCGCAAATTGATGGACGAGGATAGCCCGGGTTTTGATCCCGAACTGTGGGCACAGGTTGCCGAGCAGGGCTGGTTGGGTGCCGCAATTCCCGAAGAGCATGGCGGGCTTGGCCTCGGCTATCTGGAATTGTGCTGCATCGCCGAGGAACTGGGCCGCGCGGTTGCGCCGGTGCCCTTCGCTTCAACCGTATATTTCTTTGCTGAAGCGCTGCTGCGTGCCGGCACGGCCGAGCAGAAAGCGAAATATTTGCCGCAGGTTGTTACCGGTGAACTCATCGGCACGATCGCCAGCGCCGAACAGGCGGGCCCGGTGTCTGCTGCCAATATCAGCGCAGAAGTTTCCGGCGGCAAGTTGAGCGGTGTGAAGATGCCTGTCACCGATGGCGTGGTTGCGCACCATGCAGTCGTGCTGGCGAAAGAGGGCGGCAAACCCACCTTGTATATCGTCGATTTGAATGGTCCGGGTGTCAGCCGCGAAGCGGTCAACACAATCGATCGTTCACGTGAAGCCGCCCGCGTCGAATTCAAGGACGCCCCGGTCGAGCGTCTTGGCGAAGTGGGTGATGGCCTCGCACTCTTTGAAGCGATCAATGATCGTGCGGCGGTGTTGATTTCGTTTGAACAGGTCGGCGGCGCTGACATGTGCCTCGAAATGGCGAAAAACTATGCGCTCGATCGCTTTGCCTTCGGCCGCCAGATCGGCGGTTACCAGGCAATCAAGCATCGCCTTGCCGATATGTATGCGAAGAATGTGCTTGCGCGCGGCAATGCCTATTATGGTGCATGGGCGCTCAACAGCGATGCCCCCGAACTGCCGATTGCGGCAGCAGGCGCGCGCATCTCCGCATCGGACGCCTATTGGTTTGCAGCCCGCGAAAATGTCCAGGTGCACGGCGGCATGGGCTTCACCTGGGAAGTCGATTGCCACCTTCATTATCGCCGCAGCCGCCAGCTTGGCCTTGTCGCCGGTTCGGCGCGCAGCTGGAAACACCGCCTGGTGACCATGCTTGAACGCCGCAACGCGGCCTGAATTTTAGAGGAGAGCAGAAATGGATTTCAACGACACTCCCGAAGAAGCCGAATATCGCGCCAAGGTTCGCGCGTGGCTCGAAGAAAATGCGCCGCGCGGTGTCAAAGGCGCATCGCTCGGTGACGAGGATGAAAGCCAGATGGATGCATGCAAGGCATGGCAGGCAAAGAAAGCGGCTGCCGGCTATGCGCAAATCCGTTGGCCCAAGGAATGGGGCGGCGGTGGCGGCACCACCATCCAGAGCGTGATCTTTGCACAGGAAGAATCGCGCATGGGTGTGCAGCTTGGCGGCCCGTTCGCGATCGGCCTTGGCATGTGCATCCCCACCGTGATGGCGACCGCTGACGATGAAACCAAGAAGCGCTTCGTTGGCCCCGCCGTGCGCGGCGAAACCATCTGGTGCCAGCTCTTCTCAGAGCCCGCAGGTGGTTCCGACGT
>DASUDM010000133.1:0-3879 GCA_036275575.1 Sphingorhabdus sp.
AACCGCAGGAGGCGAATCTGCGCCGTTCGCTGGAACGGGTGCCCCACATTCGCCGCAAAAGCGTACGCCCGGATGAAGGGTCGCGCCGCATTGCACGCAAAATTTAGACATTGCCGAACCTCCCGATTCCTTATCTTTGCCGTGGGATAGCCTTTCGACCGTCCCAAGGAAAGCGGAAGGCTGTACCGGTTATGCTTCGAGCTGGCGGAGCAAGGCGCGGACGTCGTTGTCCATGTCATTATCCATCCGGCGAAGGTCTTCGACCAAGCGGACAGCATGGATGACGGTCGAATGGTCACGGCCACCGAATTTGCGACCAATTTCCGGATAGCTGCGCGGCGTCATCACCTTGGCAAGGTACATCGCCACCTGGCGCGGACGCACAACAGCGCGCGCGCGGCGTTTCGACGACATTTCGCTGCGGTCGATGCGGTAATATTCGCAAACGGCGCGCTGGATTTCGTCGATCGTGATACGGCGGCGGCAGGCGCTGAGAATGTCTTTCAGCTGCTCTTCGGCCAGCGTGCGCGTAATCGGTTTCCCGGTCAGCTGCGAATAAGCGATCAGCTTGTTCAGCCCGCCTTCGAGTTCGCGAACGTTACGGCTGATCGTACGCGCGAGAAATTCGATCACATCCTCGCCCACCTGCGTTTCGGGCATGTTGGCAAGGCGCTGGTTTAGGATCGAACGGCGCAGTTCAAGGTCGGCCGGCTGTATGTCGGCGACGAGACCCATCGACAAACGCGACAGGATTCGCTGGTCAACGCCGTCCAGCGCTTGCGGTGCACGGTCAGCAGCCACGACAAGGCGCTTGCCTGCGCCGATGATGGCATCGACGGTGTGCAGGAATTCCTCTTGCGTCGAAACCTTGCCGATAATGAACTGGATATCGTCGATGAGGAGGACGTCTACCGCACGCAGGCGCGCCTTGAACTCCATCACTTCTTTGCGGCGCATGGCGGAGACAAACTCCATCATGAACTTTTCCGCCGACATATACAAAATCTGTGCGTTGGGATTCACCTCTGCATAGGCATGGCCAATCGCGTGCATCAGGTGGGTTTTGCCCTGGCCGGTTGCGGCCTGCAGGTAAAGCGGGTTGAACAGCGGACGCTCGGCTGCGGCAACGCGCTCAGCCGCGCTCAATGCCAATGCGTTGGTCTGGCCCTTGACGAAATTCGCAAAGGTCATCCTCGGATCAAGCTGGCTGCGCACCGGCAGTGCTTCGTTCACATGAACCGCAGCAGGTCGCTCGGCAAGGCCATTGCCCTGCAGCATTTCAACGCGCGCGGCGCCCGGACGCGTGCGGATCTTGAGTTGGCGGACGGCTGGATTGATGCTCGACCAGGCGAGGCGGATGCGATCCGCATAATGATCCGAAACCCAGCTTGCGGAGAAATCCGAAGGAGTCAGCAGTTCCAATGTGCCGGTAAGTTCGCAGAAATCGCCGAGTACTATCGAACGGATCCACTGCCCGTAAATTTGTGCTCCAAGGTCGCGGCGCAAACGCGACGCTACATTTTGCCAATCGGATTCAAATGCGGAGCCCCCCATGATTTCCTGCTCCGACCGCACGACTTTAAGCGTCACTTAGCCACCCCTTTCACCCCAACCAGCAACGCACCCTGTTTTTGTTGCACGCGCGCCTCCTTCGGCTGACACAAGTCCACCGCTCCCCTGCATCTTCGCGCAGGGGCCCCTATTGCGTCATTCTCGATTGAGACAGGCGCGAGGTTAATCGCACGCTGCTGGAAATTCCTTAGTAACCACGCAAGATTGAGTCGAGCAAGGGGGCGATTGCAAAAAAAGTGAAATAATTCGCATTGACTCTGCGCAACCTCAGGAATTGCGTCAGATATTTTTTATCTCACTGTTTTTATTTAATTTTTCTACTGAAACTACTGTCAGCATCCATCGAATCGCGGGAAAAGCTGGATTCGCTGCAGCGCACCATCGCTGCAAAGAAAAAGGCCCGCCATTTGGGGGCGGGCCGTTAACTATGTTCCTGGTGCCGGTAACGCCTGGGCGACCGGTAGAAGGGTTCAGCCGAGAGCCGAAACGCGCTTCGTCAGGCGGCTGAATTTGCGCGCAGCCATATTCTTGTGGAGTACGCCCTTGGCAACGCCACGTGCGAGTTCCGGCTGGGCAGCCTTCAATGCTTCGGCAGCGGCGCCCTTGTCGCCAGCGGCGAGAGCAGCTTCGACCTTCTTGACGAAGGTGCGGATACGGCTGACGCGGTTGCCGTTAATTTCATTGCGGCGCGCATTGCGACGGATACGCTTACGAGCTTGCGGCGTATTTGCCATTTCAGTCCTCAAAAAATCAGATAGTTACGAGCCACCAAACCAGTGGTGTGGCCGATGAAGCGCCGCCCTTAGCCAGCCGCAACAGATTCGTCAACCGGAAATGGCCAGCTTTTGAGGCGGTACCGGCCCACTCCCCCACCCGACCACCCATAGTATAGCCTGTTTGGGAGGTCGGGTGGGGGAGCGGGCTGGTGCCGTTCACTTCCAGCTTGGCTGAAACATGTTCAACGCTGGCATTTCGGGCAGAAAAAGGTCGAGCGCCCCGAATCGACGCGGCGTTGGACCGTGCTGCCGCAATGGCAGGATTCGCCCTCGCGACCATAAACAAGCCAATCCTTCGCGAAATAGCCAAGCTCTCCATCGGGTGCGGCGAAATCGCGCAGCGTCGATCCCCCTGCCTTGATGGCAGCGGCGAGTACATCCTTGATCGCGATCACCAGCTTTTCAACGCGCGGCCGGCTGATCTTTTGCGCCGGGGTCACCGGGGATATCCCCGCCATGTGCAACGCCTCGCACACATAGATGTTGCCAAGCCCTGCGACCACCGACTGGTTGAGCAGCATCGCCTTTATCGGCGCCTTACGCCCCTGCAGCGCTGCGTGCAGCACCTTGGCATCAAAATCGTCGGCCAGCGGCTCTGGCCCCATCGCGACAAAATGGCGGAAACCCTCCAATTCATCGCGACGCACAATATCCAGCGAGCCAAAACGGCGATGGTCGTTCAGTGCAACCACCCTACCCGCGCCGGTTTCCAATATGAAATGGTCGTGCTTTTCGATCTCTTCGGGATCGACCCGCCAACGGCCCGACATCCCGAGATGGAATATCAGCGTATCGTCGCGATCGGTGTGGATCAGGCCATATTTGGCCCGCCGCCCCAACCCGGTCACCCGTGCACCGGTCAATCGCTGGCGCAGGTCGACCGGGATCGGCCAGCGCAGGTCGGCGCGGCGCGGTTCGGCGCGGACAATCACTTCGCCATCAAGCACGGCGCGCAGGCCGGCAACGGTGGTTTCGACTTCGGGAAGCTCTGGCATAGCGACTAGCTAGTCAGCCGGGACAGCTTTGGCTAGCCGCTGAGTACCGGCATTCGCGCTTGATAAGGTTTCGAAGCCCTATCAGCGGAACGGCAAAGCGAGCACGGCGACAGTCCTGTTATAATCCGGCAGCCCGCTTTCGGGCATCACGCCCAGATCGCGCGGGGGAACGCCGGGCCGATACACGAAAGTCCCAAACAGCTGGTCAAATATGGATAGCGTTGCCCCGTAATTCTTGCATTCCTCCGCGCGTGCGCTGTGATGGTAACGATGTAGCTCCGGACCAACAAACAGGTAATTTGCCCATCCCATCCGCATATCGACATTGAAATGGCTGATGATGCCGTGCAGGCTGTGGATCATGCCAAACATCGCGACGACCATCTGGTCATACCCCATGATCCAGATCGGCACGACGATCGCCAAGGCCCGAATGATGATGGCATTGATCGGGTGGAAGACGGCGTGTATCACCAAATATAAGCGCGGAGGCAGGTGGTGCGCCGCATGCACTTTCCATAGCCACGCACCGAACT
>DASUDM010000134.1:0-9380 GCA_036275575.1 Sphingorhabdus sp.
CCCATTGCACCGCCAGCGCCGCCGCCTTTTTGCATCTGGCGCAACACGAAGAAAGCGATGCCAAGGATGAGGAGGTAGGGCAGAGCCTGGTAAAGCAGGATCAGCCACAGGCTCGGTTGCTCCTCGGGCTTGCCTTGGACATCGACGCCCTTTTCATCGAGCAACTTGTACAGCTCAGTATCGCCCTGGATGGGAACGGTAACGATCTGCTCACCGTTGGAAAGCTCGCCAGTGATGCGATCGGGCGAAATTGCGACCGATTTTACCTCGCCAGCCTCTACCTTGTCGCGGAAGTTGGAATAGCTGATGCCGGTCGAAGCAGCGCCGCTGCCGCCGCTGAAAATGGAAACCACCAGCAGCAGTGCCACCATGATTCCGGCCCAAATCATCAGATTGCGGGCGAGGGGGGTGCCTTTGGGTTCCTGTTCGTCGTTCATCATGGTCTTCCAATGAAGGGAGAAATACCAGCCTAATGTAGGTCACAAAAGGTGAATGGCAATATAAGGCTTTGGCCGGAACGTGCGAAAAATCCGATTTCTCTAATGATTTTGCTTTCTGGGAGGGGCAGGTTCGATGCGCCACAGCGTTCCCCCGGTGCACAGCAGGTCGCCAATGGTCATCTTTCCGCCGCTCTGTAGCGTTTCGAGCGCGCGATCGATGGTGTCCCCGCGCGGCTCGATCTGCGCGTCCTGGCTTTGCAAGGCACGGATAAGCAACCGTCGCACCAACTCGATTGGCAATCCGGAAGGATCCAGCGTAGCGCCCAAATTGCCGGTCGTTGCCAGCCGCTCCGGTTCCAGCTTTGCCGCCATCCATTCCAGCGCTTCATGCGATTTGCGCAACGCCGCCACTGTTCGGGTTACCCGGGCGGCATTCAGCAAAGGTGGCGCCGAGCTTAGCCAGTTACGGATCTGCACACGGTCGAAATCCTCGTTGGCGTTGCTTGGATCCTGGCAGGGCGTGATACCGGCGACTTCGCACGTCTTGATGAGCTGCACCTTGGTAAAATCCAGCAGCGGTCGGATGATCCGGCCATTGCGCTCTCGAATGCCAGAAAGGCCCGCGATTCCGCTGCCCCGGGCGATGCGCATCAACAGCGTTTCCAACTGGTCATCCGCATGATGTGCGGTGGCAATCCAGTGGAGGTCGTTAGCATCGGCCCAGCCATGCAGCAGCAGATAGCGCGCCTCGCGTGCAGCAGACTGGATGCTGCCGGTAATCGGCTTTTCAGGCTTCAATATGGTGTGCGCGATGCCCCGTTCCGCACAGAGGCGGGCGACAAAATCCGCTTCGACTGCTGCTTCGGGGCGCAAGCCATGGTCGACCGTTGCCGCCATGATCGCTTTCGGGAAAGCCGCATGCGCCAGCAGCAGGAGCGCGAGGCTGTCCGGCCCGCCCGATACGGCTAGGCCAATATGTGGCAAATCCAACACCGCAGGGTTACCGCCTGTCAACCGACAAACAGAGTCAACAAACATAGGTAAGGTATCGCGGGATGATCCTGCCATCTGACCGGCCTTAAACCTGGCCTGAGGGCTTGGCTATCGCCTTATTTGCACTTTGCCTTTTTGCGCCCTTCGGCAAGCCGTGTGGCAAGACGACCGCTGGCTTCGGCTGGATAAGCGCTCGCCAGCTGTCCGAAAGCTTCGCAAGCCTCGGGTGCCTTGCCCAACTGCGCCAATGCATCGCCAAGGAAATACAGGCTTTCAGGCGCACGTTCGCCCTTCGGATCATTTTTGTAATTGTCGTAGAAAATCTTCACCGCAGTGGCAGGTTTGCCGTCGTCCAGCCATGCACGACCCAACAGGTTGCGGGCAAAGCTTGCACGTTTGTGCCGCGGGAATTTGGTCACTGTATCTTGCAGTTGTACCTGCGCCTCAGGATAGAATTTCCCCTCCCAAAGGCGATAACCGTAGGAATAGCTGTCCTCAAATGCATCGCCGGTTGCAGGGCGTTCGATAGCGGCAACGGCCGATGTTCGTGCCGGCGTCGGGTTTGCGGGCGGATTCGTCTTCGCAGGGGTGCTAGCTTTGGGCGCAGTCTCGGTTTTTGTCGGGGCAACTGCGACTTTGGTTTCACTTTCCACTGCCGGCACCGCTGGACCCGCAGCCACTTCTTGTGGTTTGGTGCTTTCGAGTAACTTCAAACGGGCGTCCATCACCTTCATCGCAGCCCCCTGCGTCTCGACTTGGCCAGTAAGTGTCGCCAATTGCGTTTCGAGGGCATCCACGCGTGCAATCAAATCGGTGACCGCACTGCTTGATGGTGAACCGCTGACAGCTGGCTTGGCGGCTTCCGCCTGGATTTCGGGTTCAAAGAATTTTCCCGCGCCGTCAGGAAATACCTTGCGCTGGACAGCCTTCATTTCCTTTTCGAGCTTCGTCACCCGGCCTTCGACATTCGCGTCCTGCGCCTGTGCCGCTGGCACTGCCGTCACAATTATTGCCGCAGTAAGGAAATATCTGAACTTCATCACAGCCCTCCCGGCCATCAATCTGGATTCAATGCCATTTTTGGTCGCCGCCATCACATTCACCATAGCTGAGGTGGAATCGCGAATAAAGGCCATGCCGAAAGCAATGGCGAGATTGCTGCAATATCCTGTGGATGGATTCCGATGATCAGCGCTGTGAAGGTGACGCAGCGGCTGCATTGGGCGAGGCTGAACCAGGCTGAACGGGCGCCGGTGTCTGGGGCTTGCGCGCCAACAATGCCGCGGCACTAACGCCTACGTCCGCCACGGAGCGCTCCCCGGTACCCAAAGGCGGTACGGGCTTGCCGCCGATGGTAATGTCAAGCACTTGCGGCCTGCCGGTCACGATCATCGGATTGTTGGCATCGGCCGGTACGGTGTAGCTTTCACCCGCCTTCATTTCATTTTCATAAAGGCGCTTGTTTTCGGCGTCATAGATTTTCAGCCAGACAGTTTCCTTGGCAGATATAACCACCGGCCCCGCCGGATCGATCGGTTCCGCGGCTTTCGGTTTCCCGGTCGGGTCCTTGATTGCCGCTTCGGCGACGGGTTTCGCCGCTTCATCCTCTGCCACCGGAGACAAGGCATAGCTGCGCCAGATGAAATAAATCACGATAAGCGCTATTGCCAGCGCGGCTGCGCCCCAGGCTAGCGGACGCGACGGGACCCGGGCGGGATCGGTTGGTTCATATGCCGGCATGCGCGCCGCGTTGCCATGATAGCCGCCCTGCGCAAGTTCCTCTCGCATTTCGGTGAGGATCGCGGTCTCGTCCAAGCCCAGCGATTTGGCGAAAGATTTGGTGAAACCGATCGTATAGGTGGAACCCGGCAGAGCCGAATAGTTTGATGCTTCGATAGCCTCAAGATGCCGAACGGGAACGCGTGTGCGATTGGCAATCTCGGTCAAAGACAAACCGGCAGCTTCGCGTGCAGCGCGCAGTTGTGCGCCAACGCTCGCAGTTTCCGCTGTTGCTGCTGAATTTTCAATATTTTCCTGATCGCGATCGTCCACCAAATCGCACTCCAATGACCCGAAGAAGCCGCCTCTACCGGGCGGATGTGAAACAATGGCGCGGCTATATCTAAAGTCAATGTTTAAAAGGATATGCCTTGCGCCGACTTATGATATTTCAACCCCTTGGCTCTTGGCCCAAATTTCCAGCCTTTCCCTGATGCTACCCGATGGAGATGACAAAATTGTTGCCATCTCTTCCTTGATGGCAGCGGAATCAAGCGACCGCACCATGGCCTTTACGGCACCAACTGCGGCGGGCGTAATCGATAGCCGTTTCAGGCCAATGCCGATCAATGCCATTGCCTCCAACGTCCTGCCGCCCATTTCGCCGCAAACGGTGAGGTCAACTCCATGTTCATCACAGGCGAGAACCACGCGCCGGATGAAGCGCAATATGGCGGGGCTCAACCAGTCATAACGTTCGGCGAGCCGAGGGTCGGCGCGGTCGGCGGCAAAGAGGAATTGCGTCAGGTCGTTTGTTCCTATCGAGAGGAAATCGACTCTGGGTAGTAACAAGTCGAGGGTTTCTGCCAGCGCCGGTACTTCGAGCATTGCGCCATAACGAATCCGTGAAGGCAACTGTTTCTTTCGCGCTGTCAGATACTCAAGCTGCGCCTCGAAAACCTGTTTGGCCTCGTCAAACTCCCAAGGTTCGGACACCATCGGGAACATGACATTGAGGTTGCGACCAGCGGCCGCCTCGAGCAAGGCCCTGGCTTGCGCTTTCATCAGTCCTTCCTGGTCAAGCGCCAATCGCAATGCGCGCCAGCCCATCGCCGGATTTTCTTCTTCTTCCGAAATATGCTTGAGATAGGGAAGCGCCTTATCCCCGCCGACGTCGATGGTGCGGAAAATAACCGGCTTGTCACCTGCAGCGTCGAGCACCTCGCGATAGAAGCGCTGTTGCCGTTCGCGTTGGGGCAAGGTTGCCGAAATCAGGAACTGGAATTCGGTCCGGAACAGCCCAATGCCTTCTGCCCCTGAAAGCCCGATTGCCATTGCGTCGTCGCGAAGGCCGGCGTTGATCATCAGGGCAACTTTCTGCCCGTCTTTGGTAACTGATGGCTCATCGCGAAGCGCGGCATAGCGCGCTTTCTTTTTCTGCCTGTCCGCCAGTTCGCTGGAAAAAGCCTGCTGCACGGCTTGCGAAGGCCTGACGATGACATTTTTCTCATCGACATTCAGCAGCAGCATGTCGCCATCGCGGATCGTCTGACGTACGCTGCCCACGCGGCCGAGCACAGGAACACCCATTGCCCGTGCGACAATCGTAACGTGGGCGGTCAGCGAGCCTTCTTCCAGGATAACACCACGCAGGCGGCGCTTGTCATATTCGAGCAATTCGGCCGGGCCGAGATTGCGGGCAACGAGGATCGAATCCTGCTTGAGGCCCAGTTGCGCGGCTGTTCCCATTTGCCCTGAAACGATCCGCAACAAGCGATTGGACAAATCCTCCAGGTCGTGCATGCGGTCTGCAAGCAAGGGATCGTCTATCTGCCGCATTCGCATGCGGGTGCGCTGTTGCACCCGTTCGATGGCGGCTTCGGCTGTCAGGCCGCTATCAATCGCTTCGTTAATCCGCCGCGACCATCCCTCGTCATAGGCGAACATCTTGTAGGTATCGAGAATCTCTTCATGCTCGCCACCGGCACCGAATTCAGCCATGTTTGCCATGCGATCGATCTGTTCGCGCATTTTGTCGAAAGCCGAATAGACTCGCGCACGCTCGGCCTCGGTGTCTTCCGCCATGGTGTGTTCGATGCGCACATTGGGCTGGTGGAAAATCGCAATACCGGCAGCCGCACCCGAAACCAGCGGCAGGCCATTGAGTACCACTGTTCCAGTTTGCCCGCTTCCGATGGTGCCGGCTTCATCGATAAGGCCGGCATTTGCAATCAATTCTGAAAGCACCATTGCTGTGGTCTGAAGTGCTTCGATTTCGACCTCGGCATATTTGCGTGGATCGGCATGCTGGACCGCCAACACCCCAACCGCCCTTTCTGAGCGGACAATCGGCACGCCGGCAAAGCTGTGGAAACGCTCTTCCCCAGTTTCCGGCATATAACGGAAGGCGGGATGTGCTGCTGCTTCATCGAGGTTTAGCGTTTCGACATTGTCGGCAATTGTGCCGACCAGTCCTTCGCCAAATCCAAGCTTCGTCACGTGAACGGCGTCTTGATTAAGGCCGCGCGTCGCAAACAATTCCAGCACGCCATCGCGCAGCAGGTATATCGAGCACACCTCGCTCGAAAGCGCCTCACCAATGATATTGACGACCTGGTTCAGCTTTGCCTGGGCGTGATTACCCGAGGCCATAACTTCATGCAGGCCTGTCAAAATGTTGCGTGCGGCGATAGCTGCGCTTTCCATGCCATCCGGTTAGCAGATGGCATGGACGCATGCGATACCCGATACGGGTTCGAACCAAAAAATTACGTATGCAAGGCGATCAGGCCGAGGCGAGCTCCTGCGCCATCGCGTCTTTGAGCTGCAATTTCTGCTTCTTGATGCGGTGTATCAAATCATCGTCTGGAAAGGGCCGGGCTTCTTCTTTTTCGAGCTGGGTTTCGAGTTCGGCATGTTTCAGGCGCAGCGCCGACAGATGATTTTCACTCACCGCAATCTCCTTTTTGCTTGCCGCCCGGAGAGCCGATCAATTTCGACTCACCCGAGCCAAGAAGAAGAGTAGAACATGTTTTCCACAGGCTGTCTTGCGAAAAAGCGTCCGCCTCGTCGCAGTTGATTTTCGTTCTGGCGACAACCGCAAAGCGGGTCTATCACCATCGGAAACAAGGTTTTCATATACCGGGGCGCCATGAACGACGAGGGTATCCGTCAACAGATTGAATTGCTGAAGATCGAGCATCGCGACCTCGATGATGCGATTACTGCGTTACAGGCGAGTCCGCTTTCGGATCAGCTCCAAATTGCGCGATTGAAGCGCAGGAAACTGGCATTGAAAGATCGCATCGGTGCCCTCGAAGACCAGTTGATTCCCGATATCATCGCCTGACCGGAACAAATGGCATGGTTAACGTGCCTTTATGGAACATTTGGCTGATTGCAGTGGAAAAAATGGTAAATCTGGCTGACAGTAGCAGAGTCGTTTTGGCAAGGCCGAGCAATGCATGCACCGCAATACCAGATTACGCCGAAATTGATCGACGGACTTTACACCGAAGCAATGGTGTTGGCCGACGAAGCGCGCTCCTATTTCGATAGCGATCGTGCGCGTGAAATTTCGCCTGCGGATGTCTCGGTAGCGTTTTCGTGTGAATCGTTGAAGGTTACTACGCGCCTGATGCACGTGATAGCATGGCTGCTGAACCAAAAGGCCATCCGAGCAGGTGAAATTCATCCTTCTGATGTGATGCGCCAATTGGATGAACTGGGTTATGCGCCCGCCACCGACGATTGGATGGTACAGCGCATGCCCGAAGAAGCTCGCAATCTGATTATGGCGAGCGAGGATTTATATTACCGCGTGCAGCGAATGAGCAGCCATATCTACACCGAGCAGGAAAATACGCCTGAACCGCATCGCATGATCGAGCAGCTGCGCCAATCATTCTGAGTTTCATTGCGATTACTCATATCGGAAAGTTTTGCAATTCACGGGGCGTGACCTTGCGCGAATGAGCCATTATATGGCCCGCATGGAAAATGTTGCACCAGCAAAGGCAAAAGCCTTCGAGGATAATGAGCTTATCCGCGAAGCTGCCGCCCTGACCCGTGAATTCAGCATCGCCAAGCCCGGCATCTACTGGCCGGATTTTCTGGGTTCGGCGTTGCTGGGCTATGTGGGTCTTTATTTTGCGATTGCCGGTTCGTCACTGGCGATCCAGCTCGCTGGTGCGGCGGTGGCCATTGCTTTCCTGTATCGCGCGGCGCTGTTCATCCATGAAATCACGCACATGAAGCGTGATCACGTTCCCGGTTTCCGCTGGGTCTGGAATTTCCTTGTGGGCATCCCGATGCTGATCCCGTCCTTCACCTATGAAGATACCCACAACCAGCACCATTCGAAAATGCGCTACGGCACCGACCGTGACCCGGAGTATCTCCCGCTTGCTTTGATGAAGCCGCACATGCTGGTTTTCTTCATGGTGGTTGCGGCGCTGGGTTCGATAGGGTTTCTGGTGCGCTTTGCGATCCTTTCACCATTGTCGCTGATAAGTCCCTG
The DNA here is from genome assembly GCA_036275575.1 of Sphingorhabdus sp. GTDB lineage: Bacteria > Pseudomonadota > Alphaproteobacteria > Sphingomonadales > Sphingomonadaceae > Sphingorhabdus_B. The sequence goes on from DASUDM010000134.1 coordinate 7,672, forward strand.
GATTCGCCGCGAAACGGTGGCGCGCTTTTCGACTTTATCGATCAACCCTTCCTATCGCCGTGCGATGCCTGAAGGCGAATTCCGCCGTGACTGGATCATCATGGAAACCGGTGCGGCGGTCTGGTCGATCGGAGTCTTGACCGCCGTTTTCATGGGCTGGATTCCAGTCAAGGCCTTCCTCATCTATCTCGCAATTGTGGCCGCCGCTTTGGTGCTCAACCAGGTTCGCACGCTCGTTGCCCATCTTTGGGAAAATGATGGTGAGGTGCTGAGTGTCACCGAACAATATCTCGACAGCGTCAACGTACCGCCGCCAGGCATCATGGGTGAATTTTGGGCCCCTGTGGGCCTACGCTACCATGCACTCCACCATTTGGTACCCAGCGTGCCGTACCACGCCCTGCCTGAGGTGCATCGCCGTCTTGCGGCGAAGTTCGGCACTGGCAGCAATTACGACAAGGCCAATTACCCAACTCTGCGCGGCTTGCTGTCGCGATTGGTGGCCTCTTCTTTTCGGGGTGGCAAGGCGGTTTAGTCAGCCTTCTCTTTGCTCAATCGTGACATCAGGATGGCGGCTCGCTTTGCCTGCCGTTTGATGCTATCGAGATCGACGGTTTCGCCCGGAGCATGATCGCCGCGGCTGTAGGTGCCAAGGCCGGCGAGGCCGTCGACATCATTTGCCACAAAGCTGATATCTCCCGCACCTCGTTTCAGCGGGTCCAGCGCCGGCATTTCGGCCAGCCCCATGTCGCGGTTGACGCCGTTGAGCCTGTCGAGCAGCGCCCGGTTTCCAGCTGTTGGTGCCATTGCCGGATAGGCGCCGGGATCGAAGCTGATTTTGGCGCTGGTTTTCGGCGCTGATTCAGAGACGATCTGCAGCATTTTGGCGCGAACGCGCGCCGATTGTTCTTCGGAAAGCGTCCGGAAGTCACCCCGCGCATAGGCGATGCCGGGAATGATATTGGTCTTGCCTGCGGCAGTAGCGCGAATGCCGCTGGGGTCGAGCGCAGCTTCCTGCCCAGCAGCGATCAACCCGACATTAAAGGTCAGGTTCGGTTCGGGCAATTCGGTGCGGAAGCGGTGCAATATGCGCGCGAGTTCAAACACCGCGCCATCGCCATAAGTGTTGCTGAAAATCAGCGAGCTATGGCCGGTGACGCCGCTGACCTCCAGCTTCCAGCTGTTTGAAGACCGCCGCGCGATCGAGCCCATGTCGCGCCCCTCATCGCGGACCAACCCCTCAAAATCCAATGCGACATCGGCGCGCTTGCCGGCCTCTATCAACGGCCCGCGCGTCACTTCAATCGGATCGCCGGCATCTTCTTCGTCGCCGGTCATGTGGATTTCGATATTGGCGTCTTTCAACGTTCCAGCCGCCTGCATCGCGCGAAGTGCAGCGACGATGACGGTCATACCACCCTTGTCATCTCCCGCTCCCGGTCCTTCGGCCTCATCGGTCGAGCCTGCTTTTTTGCGGACAAATTTCTGGAACGGGCTGTCGGGTTCAAAGACCGTATCTAGATGCGCAATCAGCAGAAGGCGTTTGGTGCCTTTCTTGCCGTTTTTGGTCGCGACGAGGTGCGCGGATCGGCCGGCAGCGGCCATATCGACCCATTCAACCTTGAAACCGAGCGGTTCCAGTTCGGCGCGCATCATTTCACCAACGGTGCGCACGCCTTCGAAATTCATTGTGCCCGAATTCTGGTTGA
>DASUDM010000135.1:0-6601 GCA_036275575.1 Sphingorhabdus sp.
GAAAAGGTTTTCGATGTTTCATGGTCATCGCCGGAAAAACGCAAGCTGGTCGGTGGAAAGCTTACACCAGTAGGGGACACGGTCGATATCAAAAAGGCGACCTACACCAACAGCATTGGCGCGCCTGAATTGCGCACAGTGTGGAGCGATCCCGAATTCAACCCCGGCCAGCGTGCTTTCTATTATGTGCGTGTGCTCGAAATACCCACGCCGCGCTGGGTGTTGTTCGATATGATCCGCTATGGCGCGAAATTGTTGCCTGAGATGGAGCTCAAGTCGCAGGAACGCGCCTATACCTCACCCATTTGGTATAATCCGACCGTCTGATTATTCGACGATGATCCCGGCCAGCGACGGGTCGGGATCCGCAATCCCCATCAATCTGCGCATGGCCAGTCGCGCAAGCCGTTGCATTTCGACTTTGCGCCGCGCCGCCGCCAATGGAACCAGCGCGGCAGATCGGATGATCTCCGCATCATAGGCATCGGCGACAATCAATCCCGTCCGGTCGGGCAGGAAGGCCTCGCCTTCGATAGGCGAGAAATCAAAGCCTGCCGGGACAGCCCAGAAAAAACGGTCACAATAATCGAGATATTCGGGCCATTTCTGGTCACCGAGCAAATCGGCCCGCGAAACTTTGATCTCTACGATGACAATCTCGCCCTTGGCATTGATTCCCATCAGATCGGCACGCCGATTGTTGCGTAGCGATACTTCGGGTTGGACCATGATCTGGTTACGCAGGAATAGCCGACTGACGCCGCGGGCAACCGCTGCCGAATCGATTTGGATGCCAAAAGTGCTGCTCGCCATCACGCATGGCTAGAACGAAGCGCGAACAAGATAAAGACCTTTCTGCCTTGGCAGAGGGCTACCACACCGATAGGGAATGCGTATGAGCACCAAGACGATAGCCGAACTGGCCGCCGAGCATGGCGGCTTCGATCCGCGGATCGCGATCAGCTTCATGGGCAAGGCAGGCCATGGCGGATTCCTCGGCATGGATTATGTCGGCCATGGTGAGGATTGGGTCGAGCTTTCGATCGACTGGCGCGAAGATCTTGTAGGAGACCCCAATACGGGAGTCTTGGCCTCTGCTGTCGTCATCAGCCTGATGGACAATGCGACGAGCATGTCCATCTGGACGAAGCTGCAAGAGTTCCGGCCACAGGTGACCATGGATTTGCGCGTCGATTATCTTCGCCCCTCACCCAAGGGCGCAAAGGTCTACGGCCGCGGCTATTGCTACCACCTGTCGCACAGCATCGGCTTTGTGCGGGGAATTGCGCATAACGGAAATCTGGATGAACCACTGGCGCATGTAAGCGGCACCTTTATCCGGGTGGGAGACCGCCTCGGATGACGACGCCAGACCCTCGCACCGAATTATTGCCGCCTTATGCGCGCGCGCTCGACATGATCATTACCGGCCTCCATAATGGTGCGCCGCTGATCGAAATGCCATTTGCCAACAAGGTGCAGGGCCGCCCCGGTTTCCTGCATGGCGGCGCAATTTCAGGCTTGCTCGAAATGGCGGCCGTGGCGGCGATCCAGCATGCATTACACGAGCGTGGCGACGAAGCGACGTTCAAGCAGGTCAATGTCACCATCGATTTCATGCGCGGCGGCACACCGCAGACGACCTATGCTGTCGGCGAAGTGACAAGGCTGGGACGTACGATGGCCAATGTGGAGGCGCGCGCCTGGCAGGATGACCCCGCAAAACCGATTACCATCGCCTATCTTCATTATCTGCTGAAGCGGGTTTGATGCGCCTTACCATGTCAATCCGCCAAAGTGTAGTGGTGTATTAATACGGTAGATTTTCGATTGCAGCGAAAGTAGCATTGTGCATCTGAATTTCAGGAGCACGATCTTTGAACAGTCGCAGCTTTTCGCAAACGTCGAAGTCGCAATCAATCGGCAAAGCAAGCAACGGGGCCTTGTGGTTGCAACGCAGCGCAAAACTCTGGTTCGCTGCGACCGCCATTGGGCAATTGCTGTTCATCCTCTTCATAATCGCATTCTACTATCGATCTACACTGAGCGGGAATTTTGCCGCGTGGGACAGCAAACCGATAATTGAAGGATATTTGGCGGGAGACACCATTGGCAATCTGGCATTCGCGGCACATGTGCTGTTGGCTGCCATCATGATTACTACCGGTTTGCTGCAATTGGTGCCGGCCGTTAGAACCCGTTGGCCCAAACTTCATCGATTGTCGGGCCGGACATTTGTTACAACGGCGTTGCTGCTGGCGGTTGGCGGACTGTGGCTCGTCTGGGTTCGCGGAACCTATATGAACCTGGTTGGTGCTTTCGGCATTACCTTGAATGCAATGCTGATTATCTGGTTCGCGATCAAAGCTTGGACCAGCGCGGTGCAAAAGCAGTTCGCGATCCATCGCCAATGGGCTTTGCGGCTGTTCGTCGTTGCCAATGCCGTATGGTATATGCGCGTCGGCTATATGGTTTGGGGAATTTCGACCGGTGGCGCGGGGATTGGCGATGCGATGGACGGTCTGTTCGACTATTTCCTTGCGTTCGCCAACTCGTTGCTGCCGCTCGCCATCATGGAATGCTATATTCGGGTTTACAGCTCCAAATCCAACATTTCCCGGTTATCGCTGTCCATAATCCTGATTATGGCAGCTATCGTCACCTTGGGTGGAAGCTTGGCCGCCTGGTTCGTGATGTGGTCACCCTATATCAAATTTTAAGACGTCAAGCGCTCAGGCTTCGCCATGGGTCTCCACCAGCGCAGCGGTAATGGCATCCTCGGGAGATTTGCCACCCCAGATGATGAACTGGAACACCGGATAGAACCGCTCGCATTCGTCCAGCGCGACGTCGATTATTGTTTGCGCCTGATCGACCCCCAGCAGGCCATTGGGGGGCAAAAGGCTGCCATGCCGAAAGAGCAACATGCCGTTCGAAGACCATAGATCGAAATGTCCGATCCAGAGTTGCTCGTTGATGAGGCCCAAAGCCTTGTAAACAGCATCGCGCTTGTCACTCGGCACCGTAACATCCGGCATCACCAGCAATTGAAGGGCATTATCTTCCTCGCGCCAGATCGCCCTTATCTGATAGCTGGTCCAGCTGCCTTTGAACTCCGCGCTGACTTCTTCGTCGCTGACAGGTTCAAACTCCCAGCCGCGCGCCTCGAAAAGCGCGGCCAGCATGTCGAGTGGCGCTGTCTCTTCGCGCTCGAACTCGGTAAAATCTTCGTCCTGATCGCGCATTGCGGCCCTGTCGTTCCGTGATGCATCGTAAATGCCCGTCACGGGACTCGCGCGCAACCATGCATGCAGTCATGACTGCATTAGTTTGTGGGCGGTTTGTGGATAAGGCTGAAAGGCCCGCTTATTTCTTGGGTGCAGCCTTGCGCTTGACAGTGGCCTTGGGCGTTGCCGAACCTGCCTCCAAGGCTGCAATGCGGGCTTTCAGCTCCTCGGTTTCGGCACGAGCTGTTGCCGCCATCTGTTTCACGGCCTCAAATTCCTCACGGCTGACAAGATCCATGCCTGCAACCCATTCGCGCGTGCGCTCGCGGAAGTTTGCCTCGGCTTCGCGCCCCATGCCGGCGACAGTACCGGCCACACCGTTCAGGAACTTCGAAAGGTCGTCGAAAATGCGTTTGTCACTCTGCATGCGTCATGCTCCGATTTCGGAAGTTGCAGCTGGGGCATATAGGCGTTCAGCATCAGGGTTCAATCGATCAATCTGGTAATTGAGGATCGCAGCAAAGCTGAGCCAGGCGAGATATGGCACCATCAGCCATGCAGCCAATGGCCGGATGCGCCCGAATACCAGGGTCGTTGCAAAGGCGGCGCCCCATATGGCGAGCAAGAGGTAGAATGCCGCCGTCACCTGGTGCTGGCCAAAAAACAAGGGAGACCAATAGAGGTTCAAGGAAAGCTGGATGGCGAACAGCGCCACTGCGATGCCACGCAGCCGCGCTCCACGCGCGTTGAGGATGATCGATACTGCAATTCCCATGAGCAGGTACAGTATCGGCCAAACCACGCCAAATGCCCAGCCGGGGGGCTGAGCCGCGGGTTTCACCAATTCCGCAAACCAACTATTCTGCTCACCAGAGCCCGAAACAGTTCCCGACAGAAACCCGAGGAACATGATTGTCGGAACAATGAACAGCGCCCATCTAAAGAGAGACATCCGCAATTGCGATGGGGAGGCTAGCTGGCTCATTCCGTTCCCTTCCGCTTGGGAGAATCGATTCCGCAAGTCTTAGCAACCCATCCGAAAACGACAAGGCCGCCCACCTTTTGGGTGAGCGGCCTGCCTTAAATTACACGAAAAATCGCAAAATCAGGCTTTGCGCGTTCCGGTTACGGGCATTGAGCCAAATGCGCCTGCCTTGACTTCACCGGTGATGGTGTCGCCATCCACGGTCGCCGTGCAATCGAGCGTCATCGGCATCGGGACGGTCATGTCCATTTTCCAGCTGAGCGTGTTGCCGTTCACCGATCCGCTCGGAATATCCATCGAGCCGAGGCTACCTGCCATCTTGCCAGTAAAGGTGTCACCATTGCTGTTGATCGTAAGAACCGACTTCTGGTCACCCATCGGGCTTTTGACGGTTACATCCCAATCGCCATCTACTGCTGCCATTGATCTTCTCCTCTTGCTCAGGCGTTAATTTGCATTGGTGTCAGTAGGCTTAGCAGCTTCGGATTGCATTTCAACCGGCAATCCAATGGCTTCGAGCTGCGGTTTCACCTTGGCAGCATCGCCGACGACAACCCAAGTCATCTTGTCCGCATCAACCTTTGATTTGAATTCGGCGGTCATGCTCTCGGCTGTCAGCGCTTCATATTTGCCAGCCAGCTTTTCGGCATAGTCGAACGGACGTTTGAAAAGTGCATCGGCGCGCATCTGGCCGAGCACCGCCACCGATTGCTCATAGCTACCGGGCAGTTCAAGTATATTGCTGCGCACAGTAACATCGCGTTCTTCGGTGCTGATCGGCTTCGCACCGACAACATCCTTGGCATGATCGATAAGCGCTTTCAATGAAGGCCCGGTCTGGTTTGTTTGCACCGGGGCAAACACCAGGAACGGGACGCGATCTTCATTGCCACCAACCTGCGAACGCACGCCATAGGACCAACCCTTGGTTTCACGCAGGTCCATATTGATGCGCGAGGTGAAGTCGCCACCGAAGATTTCGTTGGCAGCGCGCAGAGCAACCAGATCATCGCTACCCTTGGCATCGAGGACCTTGCCACCATAAATGAACGATTGCGGTGAGTTGGGGCGATCAATCAGAACGACGCGTCCTTTAGCTTCGGGTAATGCGATGCCGAAATTTTTTGCCGGGGCAGCCTTTGCTTTCGGCTTCCAGCTACCGAATTGCTTGTCGAGCAGCTTGGTTACTTCTTTAAGGCTGGTGTCACCGACCACAAAAATCTCGGCCTTTGCCGGATGGATCCACGATTGGTGAAATGCAACGATATCGTCCCGGGTAAGCGTGCGAACCGCGGCTTCATCGCCGGTGCCGGTTTGCGAAGCACCATAAGGATGCGCCTTGCCGTAAATCAACGAGGGCAAAGCGCGCAAAGCCAGGCCCTGCGGTTGGTTCTTTTCGCCCGCAATGCGCGTCAACTGCTGGACGCGGACACGTTCCAGATCCTTTTCCGCAAAGGCGGGATTCTTGACCACATCGGCCAGCAAGCTGATCGAAGCTGCCAGATTGGGCTTTACGGCGCGCAAGGTGGCAACGGTGCGATCCTGGGTCGACGCGATGTTGATGTCGGCGCCCAATCGCTCCTCGGTTTCGGCCAGCTGGGTTGCGTTCAGCGTCAACGTACCTTCGGACAGCAAATTGCCCATAATGTTTGAAATACCCCGCTTGTCGAGCGGATCGGCCGCGTAGCCCGCATCGAAGCTTACCGCGACACGCACTGCGGGAACGGCGGCACGGCGCGCGAAGTGCACCTTGATTCCGTTCTTCAACGTTCCGGTCTCGACGGTTGGGAAATCCAGCGCCGGGGTTGCGCCGGGGGCCGGCATCTTGCTGCGGTCGGCCTTCACCGACGTCCCAGCCGGCGCATCGCTGCCGGGTGCGATATAATAAGCGGGCGAAGACAGCGTACCGGTACGAGCACCGCCACCCGACGCGACTTCTTTATAAGCCTCGCGCTCTCCCGGTTCGACGCGGATTTCCAAAACGGGACGGGTGAGCCATTTCTGCATGGCCGACTTCACCGTTTCCGGCTTCAACGCGGCAAGCCGTTCCAGCTCGGTCTTATAATAAGCCGGATCGCCAACATAGAGCTGGCCCTGTGCCAGGGCGCTCGCTTTGCCATCGAATCCACCGATTTGTTCGAGCCCGTCGATGCGATCCGCTGCATCGCTGGCGGCAACGCGCTGTACTTCGTCTGCGGTGGGGCCGTTGGCGATGAAATCGGCCATGATTTCGTCGAGACGCTTTGCAACGGCATCAGCATTGCCACCCGGCTTCACATCCGCCTGGATCCAGAACAGGCTCGAATGCACAAAAGGCAACACGAAGGACGAAACCGACACGGCGCTCTGTTCTTCGCGCACCAGCTTGTTGTCGAGGCGCGAGCTGGCA
>DASUDM010000136.1:0-2070 GCA_036275575.1 Sphingorhabdus sp.
TTCCTGTCGACGAGGAGTTCAACGAGCGGATTGTTTGGTGGTCGATTATTGTTGTGACAGCGGTCGCAATGTTCATTGTCTGGCATGTTACAAAAAAACTTATCGATAAAAAATAGGCACCAATGCAAACCCTGATCAAAATCTGCGGTCTCTCAAACGAGGCCGCCATCGATGCCGCTGCAACGGCAGGGGCGACGCATATCGGCCTTGTGCATTTCGAAAAAAGCCCTCGCCATGTGAGCCTTGAACTCGCTGCGGCCCTTCGGATGCGTACGCCGCCGAGCCTCAAGGTCGTGCTGCTCTTGGTCAACGCCGATCCGGATCTGACCGACAAGGCGCTGAACATGGTGCGCCCGGATGTCGTTCAATTTCATGGCACCGAAACGCCCGAATGGCTCAAGCTCGTTCGCGAGCATAGCGAGGCCGAAATCTGGAAGGCGATCGGTCTGAAAGACCGGCAGACGCTTTTGAATTCGGATCGCTACGCTGGCATTGCCGATCGGTTGTTGTTCGATGCCCCTGCGCAGGCACTCCCCGGCGGGACAGGTACCCGTGTAGATTGGTCACTTTTGAGCCATTTCGAACATCGCACACCCTGGGGGCTAGCCGGTGGGCTCGCGCCCGACAACGTCACCGAAGCGCTTCGCACCACGCGGGCGCCGGTGGTTGATGTTTCTTCAGGTGTCGAAAGCGCTCCCGGCGTCAAGGATGTGGACAAGATTGCGGCCTTCTGCCAAGCGGTCCGCGATTATGACAAAGCCTGATACAAACCTGAACTCTTTCATGAACCAGCCTGACGAGCGCGGGCATTTTGGCCAGTTTGGCGGCCGCTATGTCGCCGAAACGCTGATGCCGCTGATCCTCGATCTGGAGCGGGAATATCGTGCGGCGCAGGCCGACCCCGAATTCCACGCGCAGCTTGACGACCTCCTCAAACATTATGTCGGCCGCCCCTCGCCGCTTTATTATGCCGAGCGGCTGACCGAAGAGCTGCGCAAGGACGCGCCCGCGGGGAAAGGCGCGCAAATCTGGTTCAAGCGTGATGAGCTGAACCATACCGGCGCGCACAAGATCAACAATTGCATTGGCCAGATTTTGCTCGCGATCCGCATGGGCAAGACGCGGATTATCGCGGAGACCGGCGCGGGCCAGCATGGCGTTGCCACCGCCACCGTATGCGCGCGTTTCGGCCTGCCCTGCGTCATCTATATGGGCGCGAAGGATGTCGAGCGGCAGCAGCCCAATGTGTTCCGCATGAAGCTGCTCGGCGCGGAAGTCATTCCGGTCAGCTCAGGCGCAAACACGCTGAAGGACGCGATGAATGAGGCGCTGCGCGACTGGGTCGCCAATGTGCATGACACTTTCTACATCATCGGCACCGCCGCGGGCCCGCATCCCTATCCCGAATTGGTCCGCGATTTCCAAAGCGTGATCGGCAAGGAAGCGCGCGCGCAAATGCTCGAACGCACCGGCCGCCTGCCCGACCTGCTGGTTGCGGCGATCGGCGGTGGATCGAACGCGATTGGGCTGTTCCATCCCTTCCTCGACGATGCCAATGTGGCGATGCTCGGCATCGAGGCGGCAGGTCATGGGCTTGAGAAAGAACATGCCGCCAGCCTAGCGGGAGGACGCCCCGGCATCCTTCATGGCAACAAGACCTATTTGCTGCAGGATGAAGACGGCCAGATCGCCGAGGCGCACTCGATTTCGGCAGGCCTCGACTATCCCGGTATCGGGCCGGAGCATAGCTGGCTTAAGGAAATCGGCCGTGTCCGTTACGACAGCGTGACCGACACCGAAGCACTCGAAGGCTTCCTACTGCTCTGCCGTACCGAAGGCATCATCCCCGCGCTGGAGCCTTCACATGCCATTGCCGCAGTGGCACGCGAGGCCGCGAAGATGGACCGCGACCAGATCATCCTCGCCAACCTTTGCGGACGCGGGGACAAGGATATCTTCACCGTGGCTGAGGCTCTCGGAGAAAAGATGTGAGCCGTCTTAGCTCCGCTTTTTCGGGCGAACGATCAGCCCTCGTCACCTTCATCACCGCGGGCGATGGAGATACCGCCG
>DASUDM010000137.1:0-4754 GCA_036275575.1 Sphingorhabdus sp.
GAGCGATTATTGCGGCAAATCCGCGCGCTCGGCTATCGCGGCACGATCAACCATTATGTCGGGATGAGCCATTATTACCGGCTCGAGCCGCTGTCGGGCGGACATTATGTGAGCCTTGCGGGCGGCGCACTCAACACGCCCTGCAGCGCATGGCATCTCGACTTTGCCCAGCGCGCCAAGGCAATGGGTTATGATGTCATTTTCTCGCTCAGCTATGAGCTGTTCGATGCAAATTGCTGGAATGACTGGAAACAGCGTGCCGAAAATGGCGATCCGGCACTGACCGGCTGGTCGCCACCTTCAACGCTGCTGTCCCCGGCGCATGGCGGCGCCATGGCGTATCTACAGGCAGTCGCGAGAGCCTTTTCCTATATCCAGAAACAGGCAGATTTGCCGGTAAAATTCCAGGTGGGCGAGCCGTGGTGGTGGACGATGCTTGATGGACGGATCTGCCTTTATGATGCCGCAGCGAGTACCGCATTTGGATCACTCTCTGTTTCCATTCCAGATATCCGCGGGCCCAAAACGGCCGAGCAAATTGCAATGCTCGACAAGGCCGGAGAAATGCTTGCTGCCTCGACGGCGGCACTGGTAGCTGCGGCTGAGGACGAGGCAGGAACTGCGCCTTTCACCAGCCATATTCTCGTCTACCTGCCGACGGTGCTTGATCCCGTCGCGCCGGAGGCAAAGCGCGCCAATGTTCCCGTTCAATGGGCATCGCCTGCTTTCGATATATTGCAGCTCGAAGATTATGACTGGGTGGTGACCGGCAACCATGCCGCTGGCGAAAATGCCTTCGCATTGACGATGCAAAAGCTCGGATATCCGATCAACCGCCAGCAATATTTTTCCGGCTTTGTGCTCCAGCCCGGAAATGACAGGCAATGGGCCGAAATCGAGAAGGCTGCGAAACTCGCGAGGCAGCGCGGCGTGGCAGATACCTTCATCTGGGCGCTACCTCAGGTGGCGCGCGACGGCTTTGTGCATTTCGAGATAGGCAATGAAAGCGAGGCGGATATGGAAGCCTTTGACGATGTCGTTTTTCCGTTGAACATTGGTCGAAACGCGGAAGTTTCTGCCGAGTTCTCAACGAATGTCGTTACCCTGTTGTCGGGCCATGAGCGGCGCAACAGCGACTGGAGTGACGCCCGGATGACATATGATGTCGCACCAGGCATCCGTTCGGAAGCAGAACAGGCCGAGCTTCTTGATTTTTTCCGCGCCCGGCGCGGTGCGGCGATTGCATTTCGCTTTGGCGATCCTTTTGATGACAGCTCGAACGGCGCCAAGGGCCTTCCTGCGGCCACAGACCAGCAAATTGGCATTGGTGACGGGCTGCGCACCGCGTTTCAACTTACCAAAAAATACGGCACAGGCAGTGCTGCGCAGATCCGCAACATTACACGCCCTCGCCCGGGTAGCGTGCTTATTGCAATTGATGGGATAGAAACGAGCGACTGGACTCAAGGGCCGTTGGGGGAAATCCGCTTCGTTTCCGCACCAGTCGCTGGTGCAGTCGTCACTGCAGGCTTCCGGTTCGATGTGCCGGTACGTTTCGCGCAAGACCGGATTGATTCAAACCGGGCCACATTCGGCGCCAGCGAAATACCGAGCGTTGTGCTGATCGAAATCAAGGAGGTCTTGTGACCTATCCTTGGCTCAAAGGCCCGGTGACAAGCACCGCTTATGGATGGCGGCTTGATCGAAATGACGGTGTATCCATTGGCTTTACGTCGCACGACCGGAATATCGAGATTGGCGGACTGGTTTATCGGGCAAGCCCCGGATTGGCGCCAACATCGATCACCCAAAGTCTTGGACTCGAACCGGGAAGCCTTGAAGTCAGCGGTGCTCTTACCAGCGATGCGTTGCGCGCTGAGGATATCGAAGCCGGCCGGTGGGATGGTGCCAGACTCCAAATCTTCCTGTTCGACTGGAACCAACCCGAAGCGGAACCACTTACGCTGGCTGAGGGTTTATTGGGTGCGATTAGCTGGTCCGGATCGTCGTTCGAGGCTGAATTTCTGGGGCCAGCAGCTTTGCTTTCGGCCCTTTGCGTGCCTTCAACTTCACCCACGTGCAGGGCGAGTTTCGCTGGATCAGGGTGCGACCTCAATCCGCAGCGCTACACCTCGGAGATGACGGTAAACAGCGGCGTTGGAACGACGTTATTATTGGGATCGCCACTCACCATCGAAGCGAGCGCGTTCGTTTTCGGCGAGCTGAGGTGGCTGAGTGGGCCAAACTGCGGTTTGCGTCAACGTATCGCTTCGGCCTCCACCAATCAGGTGATCCTTATGGATGAGCCGGCTTTTGCGGTCACGTCGCCCCAGCGTGTCGAATTGATGCAGGGTTGCGACCGGACCTTGGCGACATGTGCCGGCAGGTTTGGAAATGCACTTAATTTTCGCGGCGAGCCGCACCTGCCCGGCAATGACCTGCTAACGCGTTATCCCGGAGCCAATTGACCTGTGTCGGGCAAACTGATTGCCGCGAGGGCCGTTGCTGAAATTGGCACGCAATTTCGCCTGCGTGGGCGAAGGGCAGGGGTGGCACTCGATTGTGTGGGTCTTGTCTTGCACGCGCTTGGGGAGTTTGCCGATCCTGGATTGGGCAAGATCGGGTATAGGATGCGGGGCGATTACCATGCACTGATCCGGAAGGCTTTCGAAGCCATGCCATTTTGCAGATTTGGATCAGATACAACGCCGACCTGCGGAGATATCCTGCTGGTATCTCCCGCTTCTTTGCAGCTGCACCTTTTGGTTTTTGCGCGAAATGGGTTTGTCCACGCTCATGCGGCATTGGGGAGGGTCGTGTTTTGTCCCGGCATTCCTGAATGGCCATTGTTGGATCTTTGGCGGCTAAAGGTGGAATGATATGGCAACTCTGGTTTTAACTGCAGTTGGCACAGCCGTTGGCGGGCCTATTGGCGGTGCCATCGCCGCAGCCCTGGGCCAGCAACTTGACCGTGCAGTTATCGGCAATGGTCCCCGTCGCGAGGGAGCGCGGTTGAAAGAGCTGGAACTGCAGACATCGAGCTACGGCACTGTTTTGCCAGCAATCTATGGAGCGATGCGGGTCGCCGGTACGGTTGTCTGGGCAAGCGATTTGATCGAACGGCGAACGGTGAACGGAGGAAGCAAAACCCGCGCTGGTACGACCAGCTACAGCTATTCAGCCAATCTGGCAGTCGCCGTATCGAGCAAGCCGATCGAGCGTATTGGACGGATATGGGCAGACGGAAATTTGCTGCGCGGCGCAAATGGAGATCTCAAGGTGGAAACCGGCCTGCGCATTCATGCCGGATGGGATGACCAGCCCGTCGATCCCTTGATCGCTTCGAATGAAGGCGCAGCCCTTTGCCCTGGCTATCGGGGATTGGCATATGTCGTGTTTGAAGGTTTGCAGTTGGCAGACTTTGGCAACCGCATTCCTTCCTTGACGTTCGAGATATTCGAGAGAGACGGGCCGGTTCGTGCGGACGAGTTGCTTCACCATGCCTCTGGCGGGATGATCGACGGGTCCGTGGACGAAATGCTCGATGGCTATGCGCTGCAAGGCCATGATCAAAGATCGTCGATTGCGCCACTCATTGAAAGTTTGCCGGTTATTGTGCGCCCGGGCGCTGGATCGCTGAGATTGGAAGGGTGGTTCGCCGATTCAACAAGCAGTTTCGAGAAGCAGGTCGTTGCATTTCAGGCGGGACGACGCGTTGAACGTCCACTTCAAAAGCGCGGTGCAACGACCAAAACACCGAGGTCATTTGCCCTTCGCCACTTTGAGCCAGCGCGCGATTATCAGGTCGGGTTGCAGCGGTTCGGTTTCGCACCTTCGGCCGGACGCGAGGTGCAATATGATCTGCCTGCGGCGTTAAGCACCAGCAGGGCCCATCGGTTGGCGACTTTGCTTGGATTGCAGAATTTGGCATCAAATGCCAGTTCATCTTCGACATTGGCCTATGCCGCACAAATTCCCGAACTGGGCATGCGCGATGCCGTGACCGGCCACAAGATAACCGAAATCGAATATTCTAGCGGCTGCATGAGAATCGCCGGAAATGGTTGGTTACGGAACGAAATTCCTCCTGGGCTGCCAACCGATGCTGGCCGTGATACCAGTGCGCGGGATGTAACCGCCGGGCAAACATTGCTGCACGTGATTGACCTTCCGTCCTTCGCAGCGCCGGTTGCAACCCAGCCGAGATTGGGCGTTGTGGCAGCCGGGACGGGCGAAGGTTGGCGACGTGCGTCGCTCTCGCTGCGTGAAGAGCTTTCGAGCCTTGAAATTGGGCGAACTGCCGCACCAGGGACCATAGCCACTCTGCAAACCATCCTGCCAGCGCACGCGGGATATCTGCTGGACAAAAGCAGCAAGCCGATCATTAGGCTTCGCAATGCTGCGATGGAATTACCCCCGGGAACGGGAAATCCACTCTCTTCCAATGCGCCAATAATGCATGTTGCAGGTGAATTCCTGAAATATGGCGAATGCCAGCAAATAGGCACAATGGACTTCCTGCTTTCCGGTCTTGTCCGCGGCTGTTTCGGTACCGAGCACAGAATCACGTCACATGCAGCCGGGTTGGAAATAGCGCTTGTCACCCCTGACCAAGTCGCAACATTTGACTCATTAAACCTCGCAATTGGCAGCGCCGTTACGATCGAAGCGGTTGGGATGGCGGACCTTTCCCCGATTGTCGTAACGATTGAGAATGTCGGCTTGGCAACACGACCGCTGTCGCCGGTTCATTT
>DASUDM010000138.1:0-2192 GCA_036275575.1 Sphingorhabdus sp.
ATAACCGGGACGGGAGAAAGCGTTCCAAGCATGGCAGCGTTCAGAACTAGAATATCAAGCTTGCCCCAGCGTTCGCGCACTGCGGCCGCAAGCCGTTCGTTGTTTCCAGCCTCGGTCAAATCCATCGGAGCGATGGTTGCGTTGCCACCTGCCTCAAAAATGCGCTGCTCAACTGCCTCCAGGTCTTTGGCATTCCGCGCTGTCAGTATGACATGGGCACCCTGGGCTGCCAGCTTTTCGGCAGTTGCTGCCCCGATTCCCCGGCTGGCGCCGGTGACCAGCGCGATCCTTCCCTGCAATCCTTCCATGGCTTATTTGACTACCTGTAACTTGAGCTGGTCCGGCGAGGCATGCTCATCAAAATCGGTGAGCTTGGTGGGATAGTCACCCGTAAAGCAGGCATCGCAGTAGCGCGGGCATGACGGATCGCGTTGTGCTTCACCCAGTGCACGGTAAAGGCCTTCGATTGTCAGGAAGGCAAGACTATCGGCATGGATGAATTCGCACATTTCGGCGATATTCATCCTGCTTGCCAACAGTTTTTCCCGCTCGGGAGTGTCCACGCCATAGAAACAACTGTTGGTCGTCGGCGGGCTTGCAATGCGCATATGCACTTCAGCGGCGCCGGCCTCGCGCATCATTTGCACGATTTTCAGGCTGGTGGTGCCGCGCACAATCGAATCGTCGATCAGCACGATGCGCTTGCCGGCGACAAGGTTGCGGTTGGCATTATGCTTCAGCTTAACGCCCAAATGGCGCACGCCATCGCCGGGTTGGATAAAGGTGCGGCCAACATAATGCGATCGAATGATACCGAGTTCGAACGGGATACCCGAAGCTTCGGCATAGCCGATGGCTGCGGGCGTACCGCTATCCGGCACAGGTATCACATAATCGGCGTCGACGCCGTTTTCGCGGGCCAATTCCGCGCCAATGGCTTTGCGCACCGAATAGACGCTGCTTCCGTCAACAATCGAGTCAGGGCGCGAGAAATAGACATGTTCGAAAATGCACGGGCGCGGATTCAGCGGGAAAAATGGTTTGTGCGATCCGATGGCGCCTTCGCGCACAACCACGATTTCGCCGGGATCGACGCTTCGAATGAAGTCTGCGCCGACGATGTCCAACGCGACAGTTTCCGAAGCGAAAATGATCGTTTCACCCAACCGCCCCATGACTAGTGGACGGATGCCGAGCGGATCGCGGCACGCGATCATGCCTTCGGGCGTCATGCAGATGAGCGAGTAAGCGCCTTCGACTTGTTTCAAAGCATCGATAAGCCGATCAAGCAGGCTTTTCTGTGTCGATGTGGCCACAAGGTGGATGATAACTTCAGTGTCCGAGGTCGATTGGAAAATAGAACCGCGGCGCACCAATTCGCGACGCAGATGAAGCGCGTTCGAAATATTGCCATTATGCGCAACCGCAAATCCGCCAGTGGCAAGGTCTGCATAGAGCGGTTGAACATTGCGAAGCGACGTTTCCCCAGTTGTCGAATAGCGGACATGGCCGGCAGCGATACTTCCCGGCAGGCCGCGGATGACATCTTCACGGTCAAAATTGCCCGCGACATGGCCCATCGCACGGTGTGTATGGAATTCCTTGCCATCAAAGCTGGTGATGCCTGCCGCTTCCTGGCCTCGATGCTGCAATGCGTGAAGGCCCAGCGCGACCATCGCGGAAGCGCCTTCGGCATTGTAAACGCCGAAAATTCCACATTCCTCGCGCAGCTTGTCATCATCGAAGGGATTGGTGGTGAGCATGTCCAATTCGAATCCCGAATGCCGAAAGTGCGCTGCATATAGGTAGGCTGGAGCGCAATGTCTCCCCCCCTTTTAGCATGCAATCGCTTAAAACTGGATCCACTCGCAAGATTGCCTCAGGCTATGCTCTGGGCTAGGCATCGGGCTATGGGCAATATGCGTGAATACGGGCTGGTGCTCGATCCCAAATTTGATGCTTCCGGCCTTCTCACGGCCGTGATTGTCGACGTTGACGATGGTGCTGTTCTGATGGTCGGCCATATGAACAGTGAAGCACTTGAAGTTACTCAAAAAAGTGGAAAAGTGACCTTCTTTTCGCGAAGTCGGCAACGCCTGTGGACCAAGGGAGAAAGCAGCGGGCATTTCCTGCACCTGGTGGAAATGCGCATCGATTGTGATCAGGACGCTTTGCTGGTGATTGCGCGGCCC
>DASUDM010000139.1:0-5458 GCA_036275575.1 Sphingorhabdus sp.
GCCAAGCTGGCAAAAGCCGGCTGAGCCACTGCGCGGGTCAGGACGCGGGACAGGGCAGGGCATGCCGCACCATCACGAACGACGGGCACTGCCCTATAGCGCTGCGCAAATGTACGACCTTGTGGTCGATGTGCGCCGCTATCGGGAATTCCTGCCGTGGGTGGCTGCAGTGCGCATTCGTTCCGAAACCGAGCATGAAACGCTGGCTGACCTTGTGGTCGGCTTCAAGAATTTGCGTGAGACCTTCAGTTCGCGGGTATTGAAAACCCCCAAGGTGAAGGTCGAGGTGGACTATCTCGATGGCCCGATGCGCCATTTGCACAACCAGTGGCTGTTCGAAGAAACTGCCGACGGTTGCATTGTCGACTTCACCGTGGACTTTTCATTCCACAACCGGATTTTCGAGGCACTAGCAGGACAGTTTTTCGATCATGCCCTGCGCAAAATGACCGATGCTTTTATCGAGCGAGCCGAGGCGCTTTACGGGGCAGACGGCAAGAGCAGCTGAAGCGCGTGGAGCGTTGCCGCCAGGCGGATTTCCGCACGGCTCTTGTCCTCTCCAAACTGGATTTTGTCAGCAACCACGTCTTCCGGGTCCTTGCCGCGCTCGGCGACCGCAAACACCACCGTTCCCACCGGTTTCTGTGGAGTGCCACCGTCAGGCCCGGCGACGCCGCTGATCGCAACCGCGATATCGGCGCTGCTGCGCTTCAAGGCGCCCTGCGCCATGGCCCATGCAACCGCGATCGAGACCGCCCCGAATGTATCAATCAGTTCTTCGTTGACCTTGAGGGTCTTGATTTTGGACTCATTGGAATAGGTTACAAAACCGCCCTGCATTACGGCGCTGCTACCGGCGATTTCGGTAATCGCGCCGGCCACCAACCCTCCGGTGCAGCTTTCAGCCGTTACTATTGTGCGCCCGGCTGCCTTGTTCCGTTCGACAACTTCGGCGGCCAGCTGGAAAACTTGATCGGGAAGCATGCTGATCACGATCCGCTTGCCTCCACCGTGGCGACATAAGGGCAAACAGCAAAGCTATCGAGGGCGCGATTGTTTCGGCCTGATGCGTTGCTCTCACCATCCCTTTTATCGTTTGAGCTCGCCAGCAAGATGGCACCCAAAGTTGATGCGATGTTTTCCGAGGGCAAGGGTGCAAGAGCCGTCCAGATGTTATTCGCTGCCTCGCAGGCTTTGGCATCAATGCTTTGCGCCAGCATCGCGGGAACCATCCCCTCGATGAATGGCAGGATAGCTGAACCCGACATCGGCACCGGCAATTCATCGGCAAGCAGCCTCGCCAAAATATTCCCTGCTGCAGTGCGCTCTTTTTCCGCGGCCGCGTTGTACTTTGCAGTCAATTCAGCCGACTGGACCAGCAGCCCTGCATTGGAAGGCAGGTGTGCCTTGCAGCTGCTCACTGCCTGGTTATGCAGCGCTGGCAGCAAGGTGACAGCCACGCTGCGGAATTCGCCGTTGCTGAGACATGGTTTGGCCGCTTGTGCCGCCAGGGCACCCTGATGGCTGGTAATAGCAACCAGCGCAGCAAATCCGGCTATCCAATTCTTCATGTTCCGGCCTTTCATTTGACCAAGGTCGCGCTCGCCAGTGCGGCAATTCCTTCACCGCGACCGGTAAAACCGAGTTTTTCCGTCGTCGTTGCCTTTACTGACACACGATCTATTTCGATAGCGGCAATTTCTGCCAATCGAGCGCGCATGGCGGGTTTGTGCGGTCCAATTTTGGGGGCCTCGCAGATGATCGTGACGTCAAGATGCGACAGGGCAAAACCTGCCTCACGCGCCAGTTTGATCGCATGGGCCAAGAAACGGTCTGAACTCGCGCCTTTCCATTGCGCATTGCTGGGTGGAAAATGATCGCCGATATCGCCCAAGGCTGCTGCACCAAGTACGGCATCGGTTAACGCATGCAGCGCCACATCGGCATCGCTATGGCCGGAAAGGCCGTATTCATGGTCGATACGCACACCGCAAAGCCATAACTCTTCGCCCTTGGCGAGGCGGTGGACGTCATATCCTGTTCCGGAGCGGACATCGTTCATTGCCGCCGATTGGCCCATTTGCCGGTCAAAGTCATCGGCAAAGGTGAATTTGGCGAGATTTTCATCGCCGTCGACACACACGACCTTGTAACCTGCAGCCATCGCCATGCGCGCATCGTCGGTGGCGACTGTCCCGGCATCCCATCCGGCATGCGCCTTAGATATGACGTCATGACGGAATGCCTGGGGCGTTTGGATCCGGAAAAGTCCTTCACGATCAACTGCTTCCGATAGAATTGAATCCGGAGTGGCACGCGAAACACTATCTATGACCGGAAGGGCAGGGACGGCTCCATCGGATGACGCCAAAGCCTCAAGCAGGCGATCAAGCACCGCTTGCGAAAGAAATGGCCTAGCCGCATCGTGAATGAATGTGATTCCATTAAAAGATATATTATCAAGATATTGGATAGCATTATTCACACTATCCCTGCGCTCCGCGCCGCCTTCGATGAAAACCACGCGATCGATGCCGTTCAAAGCATTGGCAGCCAATTCGTTTTGGCCCGCACCTATGACCACGATGATAACGTCAAATGCCGGATTCTGGAGAAACGCTTCGACACTATGGCGAAGCATGGGTTTGCCGCGCACCATGCGAAACTGCTTCGGCACATCCCCACCGATGCGGCTTCCGCTTCCTGCGGCGACGATAATGGCTGCGGCTTTGGGTTGCAGGGCATTCATTGTTCGCGCCCTAATCGTTGCATGCTTGCACGCCAAGCCGAATATCGCTAGGGCGCTGCCTAATTTTTAGGCAACAATTGTTGCCGGAACAATATCAGAGTTAGCAATGAAACTGAAACCTATCCAGATCGGTCCGCTGGAAATTGAATGTCCGGTGGTTCTTGCCCCGATGACGGGTGTTACCGACATGCCGTTCCGCACACTTGTCCGCCGTTTTGGTTCGGGCTTGAACGTAACCGAGATGATTGCCAGCCAAGCGATGATCCGCGAGACGCGCCAGTCGCTGCAAAAGGCGGCATGGCACATGTCCGAAGAGCCAGTGTCGATGCAGCTTGCCGGTTGCGGCCCCAAAGAAATGGCCGAAGCGGCCAAGCTCAACGAAGATCGCGGCGCAGCGATCATCGATATCAACATGGGCTGTCCGGTCAAAAAGGTCGTCAATGGCGATGCCGGATCGGCGTTGATGCGCGATTTGCCGCTTGCCGCAAGTCTGATTGAGGCAACGGTGAAAGCAGTATCTGTTCCAGTTACCGTTAAAATGCGGATGGGCTGGGATCATTCGAGCCTCAATGCACCCGAGCTTGCGCATATTGCCGAGGATCTGGGTGCAAAGCTGGTGACCGTCCACGGCCGCACTCGCAACCAGATGTACAAGGGGCAAGCCGACTGGGCCTTTGTTCGCAAGGTCAAAGATGCCGTCAAAATTCCGGTAATCGTCAACGGCGACATCTGCACCATCGAAGATGCCGACAAGGCGCTTGAAGATAGCGGTGCCGATGGCGTGATGATCGGTCGCGGCGCATATGGAAAGCCCTGGCTGCTGGGCCAGGTCATGCACTGGTTCAACACGGGACAGCGCTTGCCCGATCCGACGCTGGATGTGCAATATGAGCTGATTATCGAGCATTATCGCGCGATGATGGAACATTATGGGCCGCAAGTCGGCGTGCCGTGCGCACGCAAGCATATTGGCTGGTACACCAAGGGCCTCGTGGGTTCGGCCGAGTTCCGCAACAAGGTGAACCGCATCGACGATGCCAATGAAGTGCTCGGCGAACTTGCGCGTTTTTACGAACCATTGCTGGGTCGCCCCGACGCATTTCGCGATGCCGCCTGACGCCCCGACATTGTCTTCCAACCGTCCGCCAGACGGATTGCTGCTGTCTACAATTTCGTTGCCGCTGCTGTTATCGGGCGCGGATAACCTTATCCTTTATGCCAATGAGGCCGCCGAAGCGTTTTTTGGACGAAGCAGCCGGCGCATCATTGGAGAGAAGGCGCAGTCGCTTTTGCGCTTTGCCAGCGATCGCCTGAACGGCGCTATCGAGGCACGTGAAAGCGACATAAGCGCCCAGAATATGCGTTTCCAGACGCTGGGTGCACAATCCAACTATGTTGACCTGAATATTTCCACGCCATTGGGCTATCCCGATTGCCGTCTGTATATTCTGGTTCCGCGGCAGGCCGATCGCGACCAGATTGGCGAGCAGACCGATGGCGGCAAGCAGCAGGCCATGGGCGCGCCTGCTATTCTGGGCCATGAAATCAAGAACCCGTTGGCTGGCATCAAGGGCGCCGCGCAATTGCTGGCGCGCAAGGTCGACCCCAAACAGGCTCCGCTCACCGATCTTATCGTGCATGAAGTCGATCGTATTGCCCGATTGCTCGACCAGATGCAGAATTTGGGCCGAGTCATGCCCGGCCAGATGCAGGCTGAAAACATCCACGAACTGATCGAGCGGGCGATCCGCTCGGTCCGTGCTGCCAACAAGGCCATGCCCTCAATCGATATCAGCTACGATCCGTCATTGCCGGATGTGCAGATTGAGGCTGACGCCATGGTGCAGGTGTTGATCAACCTCATCCAGAACGCCATCGACGCACTGGCACATACAGCGGAACCGCAGATCGGCATTTCGACCCGGTTTGTCATGGGCGCAGCGTTACGCAGCGAAGGAGACAAGGGCGTGCGGTTGCCGGTCGAAGTTGCCATCAGCGATAACGGCCCGGGCATCGCCCAGCATATCGAGAATGAATTGTTCTCGCCCTTCGTAACCACCAAGCGCGAAGGGCAGGGCCTTGGCCTTGCCATCGTGCGCAAATATCTCTCGCAGATGAACGGTCGCATTGCCGTCGAACGCGACAGCGAGAGTGAGCGGACCATTTTCCGTATCTTCCTGCCAGTTGCCGAAAGAAAGAACCACCAATGAGTGCCGACAAGGTTTTGATCGTCGAGGATGATAGCTCGATCGGCATGGTGGTGCGCTCCGCGCTTGAGGCGGAGGGCATCGAAGTCGATGTCTGCGAAAGCGCCAGTGCGCGCGATGCCGCCTTGGCCGGCAATCGCTATGACCTGATGCTGACCGACGTCGTGCTTAAGGATCGTGACGGGATTTCGAGCCTTGAGGACGTGATTGCGCAATGGCCTGACATGCCCATCATCATCATGTCGGCGCAGAACACGCTCGATACGGCGGTCCGGGCCAGTGAAATCAACGCCTTCGAATATTTTCCCAAGCCGTTCGACCTTGATGAGTTGGTACTGGCGGTCAAGCAGGGTATCGAAAAGCGCAAGGCCGATAGCCAGAGCGAGAGCAGCACGCTTCTGGAAGCGACAATGCCGATGGTCGGCCGCAGCCCAGCGATGCAGGATGTATATCGCATGGTCGCCCGGTTGTTGCGCAACGATCTGACGGCACTGATCCTTGG
>DASUDM010000140.1:0-4042 GCA_036275575.1 Sphingorhabdus sp.
GGTTGATGCGATATTGACGATCCGTGCGGCATCGCTCTTGCGCAGCCAGGGCAACGCGGCGCGCACCGTCCGCTGATGTGCGGTCAGCAAGATGGCCAGCGCACGATCCCAAACCGCATCATATTGTTCACCGGCATCGAGCGGGCAGAATGCCGATATGCCCGCATTGTTGACCAGTATGTCGATGCCGCCAAATGTTTGTGCGACCGAAGCAACCACGTCGTTGATCGCATCCGCGTTTGAGACATCGAGTGCAAATGCCTTGGCCGAACCGCCATTTGCCTCGATTTCCGCAACCACTGCATCGCAAGCGGCTTGATCGAGGTCGGTGACCGCGACTTTAGCGCCCTCGCCCGCAAACAGAATCGCGGTGGCCCGCCCCATTCCGCTGGCTGCGCCCGTAACGATTGCAACGCGCCCAGCAATTGAGCGGGACAGGGGAGGGCATTGTTCCATGATTTACCTCAGCGGAATGGTGGTTCGTTGAACGCGCGCAATTTGCGGCTGTGCAGGCTGTTGCCGGCTTCGCGAAGCAATTCGCAGGTCTGGATACCGATTTGCAGATGTGCCGCGATCGCTTCTTCATAGAAACGGTTGGCTTGCCCGGGCAGCTTGATCTCCCCATGCAGCGGCTTGTCGGAAACGCAAAGCAATGTGCCATAGGGAACGCGGAAACGATAACCTTGCGCTGCAATTGTTGCCGATTCCATGTCGATGGCAACTGCACGCGATTGCGAGAAACGCAAAGCACTGTCGGTGTAGCGCAATTCCCAGTTACGATCATCGGTGGTGACGACCGTGCCGGTGCGCATCCGCCTCTTCAGATTGGCGCCGCTCGCACCCGATACCTGCACCGCGGCGGCTTCCAATGCTTGTTGCACTTCTGCAATCGGCGGGATGGGAATTTCCGGGGGCAGCACGCGGTCGAGGATATTGTCGTCACGCAGATAAGCATGGGCGAGCACATAATCGCCGATGCGCTGGGTGTCGCGAAGACCACCGCAATGCCCGATCATCAACCACACTTCGGGTCGAAGCACGGCAAGGTGATCGCAGATGTTTTTTGCGTTGGATGGACCGACGCCGATATTGACCAGCGTGATGCCGCTCTCGCCCTCTGCCATCAGGTGGTAAGCGGGCATCTGGTGCTTGCGCCAGGTACTGTCCGCAACAAGCTGGGCATGGTCATCGGTCGCCTCATCGACATAAAGCCCACCCGCACCGGACAAGGCTGTATAACGACCTTTGCCAACCTGCTGGCACGCCCAGCCGACAAACTCATCTACGTAGCGGTGATAGTTTGTGAACAGGATATAGCGTTGGAAATGCTCGGCAGGTGTGCCGGTATAATGCCGAAGGCGTGCAAGCGAGAAATCGGTGCGCAGCCCGTCAAACAATGACAAGGGCGAGCCATCTTCGTCAGCGATCAAAAGCCCGTCTGCAGCTTCATCACCGATGTCGGCAAGTTCCGTGGCAGGGAACCATTTTGAAAGTTCGCTTGGCGAAACATCTCCCAACTCCAAGCCGTCAAGCACGTAAGGGAAGGGAATCTCCTGCTTTCCGGGGCGTACATGCATTTCAAGTTCATACTGATCGACCAGCAAGTCGATCTGGCTTTCGAGATAATCCTTGAAGATTTCGGGTCTGGTGAGCGTGATGCAATAGGTGCCCGGCTTTTCGAGCCTGCCGAATGCTAGGTTCGCAACATTCCCGCGCTGCGTTCCGTGATAGCGGATAACCAGTTCAGGATAGGCAAAGGCCCCGATCGCGCGATCGGCCATGTCAGGCAATGTGCGATCTTTGAGATAGGCCGTCAGTGCATCGCGCAAGCGCGCGACGGCTGCATCATAGTGGTCGGTAATTTGGCGGATTATTTCTTGTGTCTGTTTATTGGCCATGCAGGCGGATTCTCCATTTCCAGAGATTTGGCAAGCAAAAAGGGCGGAGCAAGCCCCGCCCTGTAGTCGATGCGGTCACTGACCGCATCTATGAAACTGCTATTACAACGTCGTTTCAAAGCTGCTCGAGCATGTGGTCAGCAGAACTGACCTTGAAGTCACCAGGTGCTTCGACGTTGAGTTGTTCCACAACGCCGTCATTAACAACCATTGAAAAACGCTGGCCGCGCTTGCCCATGCCAAAACCGGAACCGTCCATTGTCAGGCCGACTGCTTCGGCAAAATCGGCATTTCCGTCAGCAAGCATCGTAATGGCATCAGAGCCACCCGACTTGTTCCACGCGCCTAGCACGAAAGCATCATTCACGGCGGTGCAGGCGATCTCGTCAATCCCCTTGGCTTTCAATTCATCGGCTTTTTCTACAAAACCGGGGAGGTGCCGGGCCGAGCAGGTCGGTGTGAATGCGCCAGGAACCGAAAACAGCGCGACTTTACGCCCAGCAAAGAAGTCTGAGCTCTGCACGGGCTGCGGTCCATCCGCCGTAGCTTTTACCAGTTTCACGTCCGGGAGTTTGTCACCTACTTTGATTGTCATGGCTGTTCCTTCCTTGGCCAGTTCTTTGCGTCGGCAAACGCATAATCCGATGGGAGTGTTAAGCAAATAGGGATTACGCTAAATGGTTCCAAGTCCCTTGCCATTGTGGCGTTGCAAGAAAGCAACATCCCATTTGGTTAATGCAATTTCACCCTGCAGGTTGAATTTTCGGTAAACACGAACCTTCATCTTGCAACCTCCACGTTAGATGGAGGGGTATGGAAATGATAAAGGTCAAAGGGAGTATTTCGGCTGTTTGCTTGGGGCTTTTGCTGGTTGCGACACCAGCGCAAGCCTGTTGGACCAATGCCGAACAAGATGCCGCGCGGATTGCCAACATGAACCAGATGCTTATGGTTTCTGCGTTGCGGTGCCGGTTTGGCAGCAACAATTTCCTCAGTAATTACAATCGTTTTGTTCGGCAGAATAATGATGTTTTGGCTGACCAACATGGAATAATCAAGGCCCGCTACGCACGTTCGATGGGTGAAAAAGCGGCATTTGCCGAGCTTGACCGGTTCATGATTGCGCTCTCCAACTATTATGGTGGCGGTCATGGCGATCCGGATTGTGCAAAACTCGAAAAGCTTTCGAGCGAACTGGCTACCGGACGGCAGGATGTGAAAATGCTGGCGTTGGTTGCAGACGAAGTTGTCGGTGTGCCCCGCCAGGCTACACAAGCATGTTCTGTTACGATCGCTTCGCGCCATTGAGGACAGCATATAAAGCAATCTTTATATTAAGATTGCCTATCGAACTTATCTCGGCTAGGGGGCTGGCAATCACAATCCCCTAGCTGGAGTTATCCTGTGTCAACTGATTATGTAGTTGCCGACATCTCGCTTGCCGATTTCGGGCGCGCCGAAATTGCAATCGCCGAAACCGAAATGCCGGGTCTTATGGCCCTTCGTTCCGAATATGGCGCTTCACAGCCCTTGAAAGGCGCGCGCATTACCGGTTCGCTGCACATGACGATCCAGACAGCGGTGCTCATAGAAACACTGGTCGCCCTCGGCGCGGAAGTGCGTTGGGCGACGTGCAATATCTTCTCCACACAAGATCACGCTGCCGCAGCCATTGCTGCGCGTGGCATCCCTGTGTTCGCGGTTAAGGGCGAGAGCCTCGCCGAATATTGGGACTATGTCGGCAAGATTTTCGATTGGGATGACGGCGCCGGCCGCACCGCCAATATGATCCTCGACGATGGCGGCGACGCGACGATGTTTGCTCTTTGGGGCGCTCGCATCGAAGCGGGTGACGAATTGCCCGAACCTTCCAATGCCGAAGAAATCGAATTCCAACGTGCACTCAAGGCCTTTGTAAAAGCGAAGCCGGGCTACCTCACCATGTCGGTCGCCCACATTAAGGGTGTTTCGGAAGAAACCACCACCGGCGTCCACCGCCTTTACCAGATCGCCAAGGATGGCAAGCTGCCGTTCCCGGCGATCAACGTGAATGACAGCGTGACCAAGTCGAAGTTCGACAACCTCTATGGTTGCAAGGAATCGCTGGTTGACGCGATCCGCCGCGCAACCGACGTGATGCTCGC
>DASUDM010000141.1:0-2047 GCA_036275575.1 Sphingorhabdus sp.
CATCGTCGACGGTTTCCTGAAAGCAGGCGGGCTATGATCGACCTTGGCAATGGCTACCAAATATCGACTGATCCGGAGGCGATGCAGCTGGAAGCAATTCATGCCTATCTGACGCGCAGTTATTGGTCGACCGGTATCCCCTTGGCCACCGTCCGCACGGCCGTTGCCAACTCGATCGGCGTTGGGGTGTTCAAACAGGGCACGCAGGTCGGCTTTGGTCGAGTAACAACAGACCGCGCCACTTTCGCCTATCTGGCCGATGTTTATGTTCTTGAGGAACATCAGGGGCAAGGCCTTGCGCAAGCGATGGTGAAAGCCTTACATGATCATCCCGAACTGCAAGGGCTGCGCCGCTGGATGCTTGCGACGAGCGACGCACATGGCGTATATGCCCGTCTCGGCTGGACTCAGATCACCGACCCCGCTCCGTTCATGCAACGCCATTTCCCGGATGTGTATAAATGAGCGGATTACGCCCCGACCTTGCCGTTATCGCGGAAACCATCCCGGCGGGTTCGCGCGTGCTCGATGTCGGCTGCGGCGATGGTGCATTGATGGCGGCGCTGCGCGATTCCAAAGGCATCGACGCGCGCGGGATGGAAATCGATCCGGTCAATGTCGCCAACGCCGTAACGCGCGGATTGGCGGTGGTGCAGGGCGATGCCGATACCGACCTTGCCGACTATCCTGATGACTCGTTCGACTACGCCGTGCTCAGCCAGACATTGCAGACCACTAGGCGGCCCGATCTTGTGCTCGACCAGTTGCTGCGCATTGGCAAACAGGCCTTTGTCTCATTCCCCAATTTCGCGCAGTGGAAGATCCGCTTCGCACACATGTTTGGCGGGCGGATGCCGGTGACCAAACAACTGCCGCACCGCTGGTATGATACGCCCAACATCCATCATGTGACAATCGACGATTTCAAAGGCTTTGTCGAAGATCGCGGCTACAGCATCGAAGGCGAATGGTATTTGTCTGGTGAGAAACGGCGCGGCGCTGGACTTGCCAACCTGCTTGCCGAACATGCGGTGTTCCTGCTGAAACGCTGACCTCAGTTCAGCGTCATCCGGTCGCCCTCAATCGCGACATTATCGACGCGGGCGAGGAATGACTGGCCGAGCAGCGAAACATCAAGCCCCTTGGGGATGATCACCGCCTCGACATCGTCGGCCTGCAAATCGCCGACCGTCACGCTGGCCAGCTTCACCGGTTTCCCCAACACGTCGCCATTCACCCCGCGGCCGACGTGGCGCAGCTCGTCCGCGTTCCAGCTAAGGCCTAGCGCCTCGGTATCTTCGGCGTTGAGCGCGATCATGCTCGCTCCGGTATCGACGAGGAAGCGGATGCCAGTGCCGTCCACCTCTGCCTCGGCATAGAAATGGCCGTCGGGCTGCCGCTCCAGCTCAACCGCATCATAAACGCCCGAACCGACATTTTCGGCCTTGTCGCTTTTGGGAATGACGAAATGGCTCGGCTCTACGCTAACCTCTTGCGGTGCGAGATCGCGCGGGAAGAACCAGCCAATCGCCATGACCAGTGCAAAGATCGGTGCGAGCAGTTTCCATTGCATAAAGCGAGTGTAGCTGCGTTGGTTTAACCGGCGGTAAACTCCGCAAAATAGCGATACACCGCTTCCTCATCGCGGCTGGCGGCGTTGCGCCAGCTCGCGGCGTCTTTCTTGCTGTTGAGCAGCTTGCCTTGCGGCGACACCACCAGCACCGTGGGCGTTCCTTTCACCTTCTTGATGCCAAAACGTTTGGCGATATCGAGATTGCGGCCATTGCCGGTTTGCGGGACGCCGACATCGACGAAGAGCACCTCATAATTTTGCGTGATCATGCTGACGAAGCGTGGGGAATCGATGAGGTTGGCTAGCGCGGCGCTATCGTGGCACCAGTTGCCGCCCATGATGATGAGCAGTTTCTTGCCCGAAATCGCCACGCTTTTCTGCGCAAATTCCAGTTCGGATGCGGCATCGGCGGTGGGATCATAAGCGATGGTCGAAAATCGGTCTTCAGGCTGCGCCTCGCGATAGGGCGGAGGC
>DASUDM010000142.1:0-4725 GCA_036275575.1 Sphingorhabdus sp.
TATTATCTGTCGATGGACCGCGAAGGCGAGCCGGGCGAAGGCATGATCCTGTCGGACATGGCCGAAGTCCACCAGGCGCTCGAAGTCGGTGCCGTTACCCTGCACTCGAAGATCACCAGCCGCGTCCCGCAGACCGGGGAAGATGGTGTCGAGCGCATGGTGCGTTACCAGACGACCCCGGGCCGCATGCTGATTGGCGAATGCCTGCCGAAATCGCACACCGTCCCGTTCGACGTGGTCAATCGCCTTCTTACCAAGAAGGAAATCGGCGACGTTATCGACCAAGTCTATCGCCACACCGGCCAGAAGGACACCGTCCTGTTTGCCGATGCGATCATGGCGCTTGGTTTCCGCCACGCGTTCAAGGCTGGCATCAGCTTCGGCAAGGATGACATGATCATTCCTGACGAGAAGGATGCTCTGGTTGCCGAAACCAAGGCGATCGTGGCCGATTTCGAACAGCAGTATCAGGACGGTCTGATCACCCAGCAGGAAAAGTACAACAAGGTGATCGACGCCTGGAGCCGTTGCGGTGACCAGGTGGCGAACGCCATGATGGAAAAGCTGAAGGCGACGCCGAAGGACGAGAATGGTCGCGAAAAGCCGATCAACTCGATCTACATGATGTCGCACTCCGGTGCGCGTGGTTCGCCAGCACAGATGAAGCAGCTGGGCGGGATGCGCGGCCTGATGGCCAAGCCGTCGGGCGAGATCATCGAAACGCCGATCATCTCGAACTTCAAGGAAGGCCTGACCGTCCTTGAATACTTCAACTCGACCCACGGTGCCCGTAAGGGTCTGGCCGATACCGCGCTCAAGACGGCAAACTCGGGTTACCTGACCCGCCGCCTTGTCGACGTATCGCAGGATTGCACCATCGTCGAAATCGACTGCGGCACCGAACGTGCGCTCGAAATGCGCGCGATCGTTCAGGGTGGCTCGACCATCGCCTCGCTTGGCGAGCGCGTTCTTGGCCGTACCACCGCGGAAGATATTGTCGGCCCCGATGGCAAGGTTGCCATCCCGGCAGGCAGCCTGCTCGACGAAGCCGCGATCACCCAGATCGAGGAAATCGGCCTGCAAGCCCTCAAGATCCGCAGCCCGCTGGTTTGCGAATCAAAGGTTGGCGTGTGCGGCACCTGCTATGGTCGTGACCTTGCACGCGGTACCCCGGTCAATATCGGTGAAGCCGTTGGCGTCATCGCCGCACAGTCGATTGGTGAGCCGGGTACCCAGCTGACGATGCGTACCTTCCACATCGGTGGTGCAGCGCAGCTCAACGAAACATCGAACCTCGATGCGTCGGTCGATGGCGTCATCACCTATCGCGACCTGCCCACGCTGGTCGACAAGCGCGGCCGCCGCATCGCGATGGCCCGTAACGGTGAAATGGTACTTTCGGACAAGGAAGGCCGTGAACTCGAAGTCCATCGCCTGCCCTTCGGTGCAACGCTGGCCTTCGCAGACGGTGCAAAGGTTAAGGCGGGTGACCGCCTTGCCGAATGGGATCCGTTCACCATGCCGGTGATCACCGAAAAGCCGGGCATCGTGAAGTTCCAGGATCTGCTCGACGGCAAGACCCTGATCGAACAGACCGACGATGCCACCGGCATCGCGCAGCGCGTCGTTATCGAATATCGCGGCGCGGCTCGTGGCAAGAAGGAAGACCTGCGTCCCCGCCTTACCCTGCTGGATGATGCCAGCGGCGAAGCGGCGCGCTATCTCCTCGCGCCGGGCACGATGCTCTCGGTCGAAGACGGCCAAGTGGTTGAAGCCGGCGACGTTCTCGCCCGCGTCACCCGCGAATCCGCCAAGACCCGTGACATCACCGGCGGTCTGCCGCGCGTTGCCGAACTGTTCGAAGCCCGCAAGCCGAAGGACAATGCAATCATCGCCAAGCAGTCGGGCCGGATCGAATTCGTCCGTGACTATAAGGCGAAGCGCAAGATTGCGATCGTGCCGGAGGAAGGCGATCGGATCGAGTATCTGATTCCGAAGTCGAAGGTACTCGACGTGCAGGAAGGCGATTTCGTTCGCAAGGGCGACAACCTGATTGCCGGCTCGCCCGATCCGCATGACATCCTTGAAGTCCTCGGCGTTGAGGCGCTGGCCGAATATCTGGTCGCGGAAATCCAGGAAGTCTATCGATTGCAGGGTGTGAAGATCAACGACAAGCACATCGAGGTGATTGTTCGCCAGATGCTGCAGAAGGTTGAAATCACAAACGGTGGCGACACCACCCTGCTTCCGGGCGAACAGGTCGACCGCGAGGAAATGGATGCAATCAACGCCAAGTTGTTGCCGGGTCAGCAGCCTGCCGAAGGCAAGCCGGTCCTGCTCGGCATCACCAAGGCGTCGCTGCAAACCCGCAGCTTCATCTCGGCCGCATCGTTCCAGGAAACCACCCGCGTTCTCACGCAAGCTGCTGTCGAGGGCAAGAAAGACGTCCTAACCGGCCTGAAGGAAAACGTGATCGTGGGTCGCCTGATCCCCGCCGGTACCGGTTCGGCCATGAACCGCATCCGCGTGGCGGCCTCCAGCCGCGACGCTGCGCTCCGCGCCAGCTATCGCAAGCTGCAGGAAAGCCTGATCGCCCCCGAAACCGCTGCCGAAGAGCATGCCGCCGAACTGGCGCAAGGCCCCGAAGCCGCGATTGGCGACGATCCGATCGGCATGATGGAACATACGCCTGAAACCGTTGAGGATTTCGAAGGCGACAACGAGGCGTAAACACCTCGCAAGCAACACAAAAAGCCCGCCGGAAGCGATTTCGGCGGGCTTTTTATTCACCAATCACTGAGAAGCGAGCTTAAATGTCCCGCTCTTTCTCAGCGGCGATCTCCGCTTCGAGTGCCTCATATTGAATGCACGCTTCGCGATCGCCATCAGCACATTCTTCCCTCGACTTGTCGCGTTTGCGCGCAAGCTTGCCAAGGCGTTCTTCCTGTTTCCTGAGTTCACGCCCGCGCTTTTCATCGGCTTCTGACTGGCTTGTGGTCATGACATCCGCCGTTTTGGAAACAACTTTGATGGGCGCCGTCACAACATCCCCGACAACCGAGGCCACACAGCCGGGGAGCAACAATGCCAATGGCAGAATCAGATAAGAGCGCATGCAAACCTCCAGACTTTTTCCAGGCTACCTTAGACACTCTGTCCTGTCTCTGAACATTAGACGCTTTGACATTTGATTCCGGACAAAGCGTGATAGTCTCGCCTTGCCGCACAAAATGCGGTGAAGGAGGAGAATGCTCATGAGCAATGTTCAACGGGGGATTGCCGAATTTATTGGTACGTTCTGGCTGGTATTGGGCGGGTGCGGAAGTGCGGTGGTTTCCGCTGCCTTTCCCGAAGTCGGAATCGGCCTTTTGGGGGTCTCGCTGGCGTTCGGCTTGACGGTCGTAACGATGGCCTTTGCTATCGGCCATATTTCTGGGTGCCATTTGAACCCGGCTGTGACTTTCGGCCTTTGGGCTGGCGGGCGTTTCGATGCCAAAGATATTCCGCTGTACGTTATCTCGCAGACGCTTGGCGCCATCGCAGCCGCATTTACGCTCTATGTTATCGCGACAGGTAAAGCCGATTATTCGCTGGCGACAAATGGCCTTGCCGCCAATGGCGTCGGTGAAGCATCGCCAGGCGGCTACGCCATGGCGACCGGCTTCCTGGTGGAGGTGCTTCTCACCTTCTTCTTCCTGTTCGTGATCATGGGGGCAACCGATGCCAAAGCTCCGGTTGGGTTCGCACCGCTGGCCATTGGCCTGACACTTGCCTTGATTCACCTGATCTCGATCCCTGTGACCAACACTTCGGTCAATCCTGCGCGTAGCACCGGCCCGGCGTTGGTTGTCGGCGGACTCGCTCTGCAGCAGCTCTGGCTATTCTGGGTCGCACCGATATTGGGCGGCCTGATCGGCGGATTTGTTTACAAAGAACTCAACAAGACGGCTGGCTGAAACCGGCTATCCGGCGAGGCGCCGCGCGATGGCGCGGACCTCGTCGGCCATGTCGGGCCGCGAGAGCGCGACAGCAAGATTGGCCTCGATGTAGCCGGCCTTTGACCCGCAGTCATAGCGCGCACCATCAAAGGTAACGGCGTGGAAGGGCTGATTGCCTATCATCTGCGCCATGGCATCTGTGAGCTGGATCTCGCCGCCAGCGCCTTTGCCCTGATGCTCAAGCACGCGCATCACCTCAGGCTGCAGGATGTAGCGCCCTGAGATGATAAGGTTTGAGGGGGCATCGGCAACCGCAGGCTTTTCAACCAGACCCTTCACCTCGGTCAGCTTGCCCTGTGCAGCGCCGGGATCGATAACCCCGTAGCTGGAAACCTGCTCATGCGGAACTTCGAGCACGCTCAGCAGGTTGCCGCCGACGCGTTCATATTCTGCCACCATCTGCGCCATGCAGCCGGGCGAGCCGTGCATGAATTCGTCGGGCAGGAAAATGGCAAAAGGTTCATCACCAACGATATCGCGCGCGCACCAGATGGCATGGCCCAGCCCCATCGGTTCCTGCTGGCGGACATAGGCGCAATTGCCGGGCCCCAAACGGGTCGGCTCGAGCACCGAAATATCCTTGCCACGGTCGGTCATTGTCCGCTCAAGCTCATAGGCAATATCGAAATGGTCCTCGATTGCGCTCTTCCCGCGACCGGTGACAAAGATCATTTGCTCGATCCCCGCCTCACGCGCCTCATCAACCGCATATTGAATCAGCGGCCGA
>DASUDM010000143.1:0-2529 GCA_036275575.1 Sphingorhabdus sp.
GGGACGATGGAGCGTTTCGATGTCTTCGCAAACCTGCCGCAAAGGCCGTTCCCAGGCGGCCGGCTGTTTGCCCGTCCGCTCGCCACTTTGGGGTTGCTGTGGTACGCAATGAGGGACCGACTATGATTAGCGATGCCGCCATCGAAAAGATTGCCGAACGCGAGGCCGCTGCTTTCAGGCTGGCAAATCCCAAGTCGTTGGAACTTGCGCAAAAGGCTTCGGCCAACTGGTTCCAAGGTGTGCCATTCCACTGGATGCTCGATTGGCCAAGCCCAGCGCCTTTGGTCGCCGCGCAGGCGCAAGGCGCGCAATTGACCACGGTAGACGGGCGCATGCTGGACGATTTCTGCCTCGGCGATACCGCCAGCATGTTCGGCCATTCGCCCAAGGCCCTTGCCGATGCGCTGGCCAAACAGGCGGGCGAGGGGCTTAGCTATATGCTGCCTACCGAAAAAGGCGTTGAACTGGGTGCAATGCTCGCCGCTATGTTCGGCCTGCCGCGCTGGCAGGTGACAACAACCGCGAGCGAAGCCAACCGCGCGGTTATCCGCTGGTGCCGCGGAATCACGGGGCGGAAGAAGATCCTTATCTTCAACGGCTGCTATCATGGTGCGGTCGATGATGTGTTCGTCGATCTGAAGGCACATGCTGCGGGTTGGGAACCGCGCGTGCGCGCCAGCCTGATCGGGCAAGTGCACGATCTGCTGCCTACGACCACGGTCATCGAGTTTAACGACGCGGAAGCCCTCGAACGCGAACTCAAGAAGGGCGACATTGCCTGCGTTCTGGCCGAACCGGTGATGACCAATGTCGGAATGGTCCGCGATGCGCCGGGCTATTTGGAGACGTTGCGCCGGCTCTGCACCGAAACAGGCACGATCCTCGTTTTCGACGAAACCCACACGATTTCGTCGGGCTATGGCGGGCATAGCAATGCCTTCGGTCCGAAGCCTGACATGATGGTGATCGGCAAATCGATCGGCGGCGGTGTTCCCACTGCGGTTTATGGTTTCAGCGAGGAAATCGCTAAGCGTATGGCGAAGCTGAATGCCAGCCGACCTGCGGGGCATAGCGGCATTGGCACGACCCTTTCGGCCAACGCTCTGGCTATATCCGCAATGCATGCGATGGTCGGCAAGGTGATCACGCATGAGGCCTATCGTCACATGCTGACGCTGGCCCAGCGGCTGGTCAAAGGCATTGAAGGCGTCATTGCGTCGCACAAACTGCCCTGGCATGTCGTCAACGTCGGTGCGCGTGTCGAATTTGTTTGCGCAGAAAAGCCGTCAACCAATGGCAGCGAGGCGCGTGCCGCGATGCACCCCAAGTTGGAGGCGGCAATCCACCTCTATCTCGCCAATCGCGGCATTTTGCTTGCGCCGTTTCACAATATGATGTTGCTGTCACCGGCAACGCAGGAGGGGCAGGTTGACCGGTTGGTCCATGTGCTGAACGACGCGGTTACCGAATTTCTGGAGTAAATAGATTGAGCCATCACCCCAAATCCTCGGCCGTTGTCGCGCCGAAGAGCGAAGCCGAAGCCTTCTTCGCCGCCAATCCGCATATCGATGCGGTGGACATGATCTACACCGATATGGGCGGCGTGCCGCGCGGCAAGCGGCTGCGCCAGCATGAGGTGATCGCGGTTTATGAAACCGGGCGGATGTTCCCGGGATCGATTACGGTGGTGGATATTACCGGGCAGGATACGGTCGAAACCGGCCTTGTCTGGGAAGATGGCGATGCCGACCGCTCGATGAAGCCGGTGCCCGGAACGCTGGTCAAAACGCCTTGGGCGGGTGAAAATGCGGCGCAATTCCTGGTCGATTTCTACGAACTCGACGGCACCCCGCATGATCTTGATCCGCGCCATGTGCTCGGGCGGGTCGTGGATCGCTATGCGGAGCAGGGCCTGGTGCCTGCGGTCGCGGTCGAACTCGAATTCTACCTTGTCGATCCAAAGCGGACCCGTGACGGTTTGGTCCGCCCGGCAGCGCCCGGTTATAGCAAAGATCGCCCGCGCAATGTGGAGGTTTATGGCCTCCGCGAAATCGAAGATTTCCGTCCATTTTTCGATGATCTCTACACCTTTTGCGACGTTCAAGGTCTGCCGCTGGAAAGCGCGATTTCGGAATTCGCGCCGGGGCAGTTCGAACTCACACTTTGCTATAAGCCTGATGTGCTGCGCGCCTGCGACGACGCAATCATGTACAAGCGCCTGGTGAAGGCAACCGCCCAGCGGCACGGGCTGGAAGCCACTTTCATGGCCAAGCCCTTTGCCGATCAGGCAGGCAGCGGCATGCACATCCATGTGTCGGTCAACGATGCCGATGGCAACAACATCTTCGCGAGCGAAGACCCTGAAGGCACCGACGCGCTGCGCCATGCCATTGGCGGGATGATCGGCAATGTGGGGGACAGCTTCGCGCTATTCGCGCCAAATGCCAACAGCTATCGCCGGTTCAAGGCGAACAGCTATGCACCGGTTGCACCGACCTGGGGTGTGAACAACCGCACGGTATCGTTCCG